>JAHECQ010000477.1 GCA_024641625.1 Acidimicrobiales bacterium
CGAGGCGCGTCGTCGCAAGATTCGGGTCATCGATGCCCGGCCACCGCACACCGAGACGGGTTTGGCGGATCGGCCCATCGAGGGCCGGGCACCGAAGATGCCGATGGGCTTGGATCCGGTCGCAGTCGCGGCGATCATCTGCGACGCAATTGCCGGCGATGTTGCCGATCTACCCAGCACGGCGTTCACATCGTGAGGGCTGTCTTGGTCGTCAGCACGGCGGCCGTTTGGGCGGTGGCCGCTAACCAGATCTCGATCGGTGGGTAGGCGTTGGTCTTGGCGGTTCGGAGTTTCTGGGCGTAGAGGCGGGCGATGGTGAGGCTGAGGTGGGGGCTGTGTTCGACGAGTTCGCAGAATCGGTTGCGGTCGAACTCGAGGAGGGTCATCTCGGTGCGGGCGGTCAGGCCGCCGTGAGCGATATCGGGCAGCGCGCTACGACAACGCCGGGAATCGAGGCTCCTTGTGTCGAGGAGGGGGCATCAGCGAGACTGGGCCGGGGAATCGAGGGGGATCGTATGGACTGCACCGGCTGCGGCCATGAAAGCCGGGTGGGAGCCAAGTTCTGCGACGAGTGTGGTTCGCCCCTGAACCGCGTCTGTTCGAATTGTGGCAACGAGCTTCGGTCCGCTGCGAGGTTCTGTGACGAATGCGGCACTCCAACGGATGGTCCCCTCGAAGGTCTTCGGACCTCGTCCTCGCAGTCCTCCTACGAGGACGCAGTCCGCAAGACGGTAACGGTGCTGTTCTGTGATGTGATCGGCTCGACAGCGTTCGCTGAGCGCGTCGATCCCGAGGCCGCCCGCGAGGCCATGGGGCAGTATCACTCGATGGCCCGCGACGTGATCGAGGCCAATGGTGGCACGGTCTCAAAGTTCATCGGTGATGGCGTCATGGCCCTTTGGGGAGTACCCGAGGTGGCCGAAGACGACGCCAAGATGGCAGTCACGGGTGGTATCGCCCTCCAGCAGGGATTCGAATCGATTGCAGGCCATATCGCTGACCACTTCGGCGTCGAGGTCGGTCTCCGGGTCGGGATCAACACCGGCGAGGTTGTCATCGCCGACCGGGATGCCGACCTCGTTGGCGACGTTCTCAACACCGCAGCTCGCATCGAAGCGGCTTGTCTACCGGGACAGGTCCTCGTCGGGGAGGGAACCTGGCGCCTGACCAGATCGTCGGTCAAGTACGAGGTGCGCAGCGATGTCACCGTCAAAGGCAAAGCGGAGGCCGTGGCCACCTTCCAGGTCATCGGGCAATCCATCGAGGGCGATGATCCAGCCAGTCCATTCGTCGGCCGTAGCGGTGATTTGGCGATGCTCCGCAACACTTTCGTGGCGGCCGTCGATGAGCAGACGGCGAAGCTGGTGACCGTGATTGGTCCGCCCGGGGTCGGCAAGACTCGCCTCGCGGCCGAGCTCACGGCCGGCCTCGGCGACAGCGCGACGAGGTTCGATGTACGCTGCGAGCGGTCGAGTAGCTCGGCGTTTGCCCCGGTCCGTGGTCTCCTCCTGGGGATGGCTCGAGTTGAACCCGACAGTGGGCCGGGAGAGTTGCTGGCGTCACTGGAGGACCTGTTCGGACCCGAGGTCCGTGACCGGGACCGCCTCGTGGAATCGTTGGGCAGCTTGGTGGGCGCATCGGGACCTCGTTCGGCCGAGGAGACGTTCTTCGCCATCCGTCGCACCCTCGAGGTGCTGGGTTCGCAACGGCCGGTCGTGATGGTGGTCGACGACATCCAGTGGGCCGAGCCGTTGCTGCTCGATCTGCTCGAGCACCTGGCTGAATGGGTTTCGGGCGGCGCTGTACTCATCGTGGGGTTGGCGCGCCCCGAGATCCGCAGCATTCGTGCTGCGCTGGCCGAGCCGAGTCGTCGAGTGGCGATGGTCGTATCACTGGAAGGCCTCGATGCTGCTGCCACCGAGGAGTTGGCAGCCCAACTCCTCGGTGTGGCGGTGCTGCCTCGGGGCCTGGGGGCCCGGCTCCCCGAATCGACCGAGGGCAATCCGCTCTTCGTCCGAGAGCTCATGCGAATGTTGGCCGATGATGGCGTGATCATCCGAAATGGCGACTCGTATGAGCTCACCATCGATGCCGACGCCGTCGAGGTCCCACCGACCATCCAGTCGTTGCTCGCTACCCGCGTCGAACGGCTTCCTCACGACGAGCGACGAATCCTGGAGCTGGCGAGTGTCGTCGGCTCAGAGTTCGCGCGAGGCGCATTGGCGGCCGTCGCCGCCGATGTCTCGGCCGCGGGCGTCGACGAGATCCTGGAGCGGCTGCGACGAAAGGAACTTGTCGATCCCGCCGGCACGTATTGGGGCGACGAACCGTTGCTGAGGTTCCATCACGTCCTCATTCGCGATGCCGCGTATCGGCGTGTGCTCAAGGGAACCCGTGCCGACTTGCACCTGGCGATCGGCCATTGGACCGAGCAGCATTCGGTCAACGTCATCGGCGAGCACGAAACCACCATTGCTCACCACTACGAGCAGGTGCACCACTACCGCAGTGAACTCGGACCCCTCGACGACGAAACCCGAACGCTCGGCCGCCGCGCCGCAAGACTGCTGCACGCCGCAGCGGAACGCGCGCTGGAAAGCGACGACGTTGCCGCAGCGGGCTCACTCGCCACCCGGGCCCTCGCCTGCCTGGATGACCGGGATAGGATCCGTCCGACCATCCTGCTGTTGGCCTGCGAAGCGTTGGCGTCCTCCGACATACCTGCCGCCCGAGCGGCCGTGTCCGAGCTCAGGGCCGTCGCCGCCGACGCAAGGCTCAGCGCATGGGCGACCTGCTTCGAGAGCCAACTCACGGTCATCACCGACCCGACGGGGCTGCTCGAGGCAGCCGCCGCATGCGAGACCGCAGCGCTGACCTTGGCCGACCTCCGCGACGTCGCCGGGGTGGCCAAGGCACACCAGGTCCAAGCGAGCGCATTGGCCCGATTGGGACGGGTCGGCGACTGCGAAGCCGAGCTGGACCTCGCCCTGACCGCTGCTCGAGCTGCCGACGACCGCCGGCGCGTCACCGCGGTGCTGGGCGCTGCGCCGCTGGCCGCGTTGTGGGGACCTTCCCCCGTGCCACAAGCCGGAGGTCGCTGCCTCGATGTCATTCGCCTGTTGCGCATCGCCGACGGCTCTCCCGTCGTGGAGGCCACTTCGGTCCGCTGCCAGGCCGTGCTCGAGGCCCTACGGGGCCGCTTCGATGCTGCCCGCGCCATGCTCGAATCTTCGCGCCGGACAGTCGAGGAGCTCGGTCTGCGCATGGGCCTCATGGAAACGGAGTTGTACGCCGGCATTGTCGAGCTCCTTGCTGAGGAACCGGCGGCGGCCGAGACTCACTTACGCGTCGC
>JAHECQ010000065.1 GCA_024641625.1 Acidimicrobiales bacterium
ACCGGCGCTGGACCACGATCGGCGTCAGCGAGAACATCATCGAAGCCAGCTGGCAGGCGCTCGCCGACGTCCTGGTCTACGCGCTCATCTGAACGCGGTCGTTACGAGTCCTGCCGAACCGAGCGCTTCGCGTCCACCTACGTCGAGCGGCGCTTCACGGGTCAGAACTGCCAGATCATCACGACGAGTGCGGCGGCCAACAACAGTTGCGTGAGCCCCTCGCCCATGGCGAGCTTCTTGGCCAGGGCCGAGGCGTCGGGATCGTCACTGAGCGCCACGTCCGAACCGAGCGCCTCGGCCCTGGTCGACAGGCCACTGAGCGCCGGTTTCACCAGACCGTGGGCCACGCCGACGACGAGGAACCACAACAAGAAGCCGGCAGAGATCCAGGCATCCGAGAACTTGACGTCACCCGAACTGACGCTGATGAGCAGGATGCCCGAGACGAGCACCGCGTAGATGCCGTAGTGGGCGATGTTGGTGACCGCCGTGGTGGCCTTGAGCAACACCCGCGCCTCACCGGCCGGGGATCGGAACGCCTTGGCGTTGTAGGTGCCGTGGGCGATCACGCCGCCGAACCCGACGATGGCTGCAGCCACGTGGAGCAGGAGGAGGATTCGGTAGATGGCGGTGGGGTCGTCCATGGCCTCACGGTAGCTGAGCCCTCAGGCTTCCGGTCGGTGCGGAAGATGGGTACTCTGCACCCGTGGCTGCCCCTGATTTCGTGCCTGTCGACCCCACCCAGCGTGTCCGTCGTTACTCGTCGCCGCCTCGTCGCAGTGGGTCGTGGGCGGCGGATCGACCGGGTGAGCTCTCGTCGGGTCAACCCAGCGGGATCGGGATGGGCAGCCAGGGGCCCGACCAGGGATTCATCTACAAGCTCGTTCCCTTGTTCGACGACTCGCTGAACCTCGGCGCCCTCAGCCACGAGGACGCCATGGCCGGATGCATCGCCGTGGCCCTCAAACGTGCGGCGCTGTTTGGTCGGGCGCCCGTCGTGCACGATCTGCGAATGGCCTTGACGATCTTCGGTTTCCTCGATCCGGACGCGCCCGCAGATCTGGTGGCCAAGCGCGAACAGTGGTTCGTCGGCCTTGGCCACGGGCACCATTATGGCGAACGTCGCGCCCTGGCCGACCGTGTGTCCCCCAGCGTGCTCTCGGGAACTCCCTCGGTGCTCGAGGCCGACTATCGACGGGACTGGGCGTCCAACCTCACGGCCCTCGACTGAACGGCGGTAGCCTCCCGGAGGTGTCCGTTCGTGTCAGGTTCTCTCCCGCACCAACCGGGTATCTCCACGTCGGCGGCGCTCGATCGGCCCTGTTCAACTGGATGTATGCCCGTCACACCGGCGGGACGTTCATCCTTCGGATCGAGGACACCGATGCCGAGCGAAGCCAACCGGAGTTGATCGACGCCATTCGCGACAACCTGCGCTGGCTCGGTCTCGACTGGGACGAGGAGTACCTTCAGTCCGATCGCTTCGACCTGTACCGGGCAGCAGCCGAGCGTTTCCTGGAGCAAGGCCTTGCCTACCGCTGCGATTGCAGCCAGGAAGCGGTCAAGGCCCGGGCCGAGGCCCGTGGCGAATCCGGCGGCTACGACGGCTTCTGCCGAGACCGCAATGTCGGGCCGGGCGACGGCGTCGTCGTGCGGTTCCGGACACCTGATACCGGGGTGATTGCCTGGGACGACCTCATTCGTGGGCACGTGGAATTCGACAACTCGGTGCTCGAGGACTTCGTCATCGTGCGTTCCAGCGGCGTGCCGATGTTCCATGTGGCCAACGCCTATGACGATCTCGACATGGGAATCACCCACGTCGTGCGGGGCGAGGACCTCGTGAACACGGTGCCTCGGGTTCTGCTGCTCCGCCAGGCACTGGGTGCGACCGACCAACCCGTGTTCGCTCATCTTCCCCTCATCGTCAACGAGAAACGGCAGAAGCTCTCCAAGCGTCGAGACGATGTGTCGGTGGGCGACTACGCAGCTCGCGGATTCCTGCCCGAAGCGATGCGTAACTACCTGTTGACCCTCGGTTGGGGTCCCAAGGACGACATCGAGATCCGACCCATCGCCGAGTTCGTCGAGCAGTTCGAGCTGTCCGACATCAACAAGGCGCCGGCGTTCTTCGACATCAAGAAGCTGGAGCATTTCAACGCCACCTACATTCGAGCCCTCGACAGCGAATCCTTCCTGCAGGCGTCGAAGCCATATCGTGGCGACATCCCCGATGAGCTCTTCACCGAGCTGGCCCCTGGGATCCAGCAGCGTCTGGTCCGTCTGGACGAGATCCCGTCCCTGGTCGACTGGTTGGTCGGTGACGCTCCCGAACCGAGCGACGCCGACTGGCAGAAGGTGATGACCAAGCCCGGCGTGGCCGAGGTGCTCGATCTGGTCATCGAACGACTTGCGACCTCCGACTGGACGCCTGAGACGCTCGAATCGGTGGTCCTGGGCGTCGGCTCCGAGCTCGACGCCAAGTCCCAGCTCCCCGTTCGTTTGGCCCTGACCGGCCGACGTGCCGGACTTCCCCTCTTCGAGCCGCTGGCAAGTCTCGATCGAGCAGTGGTCATGGCCCGTCTCAGCGCTGCCCGCGCTCGTCTGTGATCCTTGGCCGCTCGGTCGGCGCTGCGGCGGGGTTTGCTCATCACCGCTCTGCTCGCCGGACTTGTTGCGTTGTACGGCACCGCAACCTTCATCGATGTCTGGCTCACGTCGCGTCGGGAGTACCGGGGCGAGGTACTGGGTGACGATCGCCGGCTCGCCGCACTGGTCTTGGGTGCAGCGCAATACAACGGCGAACCGTCGCCGGTGTTGCGCCAGCGCCTGGATCTGGCCGTCGAGTTGTTCGACACCGATCGCGTCAGTCTGATCGTTGTGACCGGCGGGGGGCGCGAAGGGGACGCAACGACCGAGGCCAAGGCCAGCTACGACTACCTCAGGGAACGTGGCGTTCCCGATGACCGGGTACTCCTCGAGGTGCAGGGCACCTCGACATACGAATCGATTGCGGCAGCTCACCGGTTCCTGGTTCGAGACGAGGTGAATCAAGTCGTTCTGGTGACCGACCGCTTCCATGCTCGTCGGGCGCTCCTGGTCGCCGAGGAGGTCGGGTTCGCTGCTGAAGTTGCCTTGACCGAGCCGGGTCCCCCGTTGGACCGTCTGGTGAAGGAGTCGGCGGCCGTCGGCCTCGGTCGCATCATCGGATTTCGTCGGTTGGAACGATTGACCGACTGAGTCTGCCCCCGGCGAGGATCCGTGCATCACCGATCGGAATTGCGTCTGCAGGGCGATCCCAAGCCGCTAGCCTTGATCCGGCTTCGGTCAGAAGCTCATCCTTCGGGGATGGTGTAATTGGCAACACAACTGGTTCTGGTCCAGTCATTGGGGGTTCAAGTCCTCCTCCCCGAACGCTGCAGGTTGCGGGATTTTCCCGGTCTGTCGAGCGGCCGGCGTTGTCCGGTTGTTTGACTGCTCGGTAAGATGCCGTCCTGTCAACGACGAGGTTTCGATCTCGTGGCGAGTCCGGCCCCGTTCGTCTAGCGGCCTAGGACGCCGGCTTCTCATGCCGGTAGCACGGGTTCAAATCCCGTACGGGGTGCCATCGCATCCTCGGATTCGCTTTCGCTGCCACGGACTCGTGGCCCCGGGGAGCGGCGTCATGATCGTGCCGTCGAGGCGCTGAGCAATGCGGCTCTGGGCTGTCCCATCGAGGGCGAGGTCACGATCCCGAATCCATTCCTCGTCGCGGTCCGATCCGGTTTCCTGGTCGCGGAACCCGGCCGGCAACCTGAAGTCGGTTCGATGCCTGTCGGGGTTGCCGCACCCAGAGAGGCCGATGGAGCCGATGGCGGCCTTGTCGACCGAGCCGATGGAGGTGGGTTCACCACGTGGCCATGGCCGAACCAAGTTCCCTGCGTAGCCGCTCCTCGTCGTAACGAACGAACAAGACCGCGGCCATGAGGTAGAGCACGACGCCGGCAAGGCCCGAAAGTCTGATACCCAGATCATCACCGATGTCCCTGCCGAACGAGGTCAACACGGCAAAGGCCACGACGCCGAAGGTCTGGGCGACCTTCTGGAGAAAGGTTCGGGCAGCGAAGAACATGCCGGCGGTGGCGTTCCCCGACGTGAGGGCGGCGTGTTCGGCGATGTCGGCCAAAATCCACTGGGGAATCACGCTGAGGATGGCGAACGGCGCGGCGAACAGGAGTACCAGCAACAGCCCCTGGGCGATCGCGGGACCTGGAAGCTTGCCGAGGAAGATGACGATGACGAAGTCGGCGGCGGCCACGACGAAGGCCAGGATGACCAGTGGCTTGGCTGCTTGACGCTTGGCGACACGGTTGATGGTCGGATAGAGGCCGAGTGCGCTGACCACCATCAGCAGAAGCAGTGGTGCGGTGAAGGCTTCGTCGAGCTCCAACAAGACGGTGACGTAGTACAAGATGCCCGTCTGAATGATGGCAAGACCCGAGAAGTAGGCGGCCTCGGCGGCGAGATAATGACGGAAGAAACGGTTGCTCAGCACGGTGACGATCGAACTGCGCAGACTGGACGTGCTCGGCGTTGACCGGGCATGAGCGACTTCGTCGATGACCACCACCGGAACCATCATGGCCACCCCGGCGACGACGCATTCGATGGCCACCGCGAGCTGCCAGGCTCGAATGGCCTCGAGTCCGCTTCGATCGAGGAGCGATGCAAGGGCCGGCGTCATCGCCCCGACAATGATGCCGACGCCCCAGGCCACCGTCGTCCAGGTGGCGAGATCGAGTCGCTCATCGGGTGTCGATCCAAGGTCGGCGACCAGGGTGAATGCAGGCGTCACGTACGCCGTCAGCGCCACGTAGAGCAGCAGTTCGACCACGAGCAGCCAGGCGATGTTCCAGCGGCTCTGGGTGCCCACGGGCGGTATGAACATCAGCAACGTGGCCAGCGCCGCGGGGATCGCACCGATCGCCATGAAGGGAAGCCGTCGTCCCTTCGGGTGTTGGGAACGATCGGAGTAGAAGGCGATGAGCGGATCGGTGATCGCATCGCTGAGACGACCCACCGCGGCAATCACGACGATTGCGTTCAGGACGCCGAGGAAGGTGGCGTCGGTGACGAGTCGGGGCAACCCTGCGCTGGCGGGTGGAAGGTAGAAGAACACGAGCAGCACCGAGATCAGGTTGATCAGAATGGCCATGCCGCCGTGGCCGAGGCTGAGCGCGAGCACGACCGAGCGCGGTAACGGGGACGGTGGCCCGTCAACTGGTGTCACGACCAGCAACCCTAGCTACCGTGCGGTAGCGTCGAGGGGTGCGACGCCGCTCCTCCACCCGATGGTCCGTCCGCATCGGGATCTCCGTGGTTGCCGCCTCGGTCCTGATCGGTTGTTCGGGCGAGGACGCCACGCCGATCGACCTCGACCAGACGACCACGTTGACGTCGACCTCGTCCTTGGCCACCCTCACCCCCGAGCAGGAGAACGCCGAATCTCGCAGCCTGGCCGAGAAGCTCGCGACCCAACAGTGCCTGGACGACCCAGAAGCCGAACAGGGCTTGATCCGGATCGTCGATCCGGAGACCGATCTGATCGTTGCCGAGATCGCGGTGGACTGCGCCGATGTACGCCGATCGGCTGAGTAACGGGCCGGTGCCGATGTCGGAACCGCCACCCTCGGTCGAGTTCGGTGTCACGTCCGACGGTCTCACCCAGCTCCGCCGACGGTGGGCGGTGCCCGACGCGAGAGCGAGTGTCCTGATCGTGCACGGCATCGGCGAACACAGCGGCCGATACCTCCACCTCGGAGCCAGGTTGGCGGTCGCCGGCTTTGACGTACTCGCTGCCGACAATCGTGGCTTCGGGCAGTCCGGTGGGCGGCGGGCGTACGTCGAGCGCTTCGAGGACTTCGCTGCTGACCTCGAGGAGCTACTCGACCAGCGACGTTCGCTCGCCCTGCCCGTGGTCGCCATCGGTCATTCGCTCGGCGGGCTGATCCTGGCCTCGTACCTGGTGTCCGATCGCCCAAGTCCTGATCTTGCCGTGCTCAGCGCTCCGGCTCTCGCAGCGATCGTCCCGGCGTGGAAACGCTGGCCTGCCCCGGCGCTGGGTCGCGTACTCCCCCGGCTGTTCGTGCCGACGGCCATCGAGGGCGATCTGTTGAGTCGCGATCCGGCGATAGTGCAGGCGTATCGGGCTGATCCGCTGGTGGTTCGTGGCGCCACGGCGCGTTTGGGCGCAGCGATGCTCGCGGCGATGAACGAGTTTCCCGACAGGATCGACCGCCTCTCGACGCCTACCTACGTGTTGCATGGCGGGGCCGATCCTCTGGTGCCTGCGAGCTCCTCGGAGTTCCTGGAGCAATCGATCCTGGTCGAACGCCGAGTGTGGCCGGGCCTACGACACGAATGCTTCAACGAACCCGAACGTGACGAGGTGATCGACGAGATGCTCGGGTGGCTCGATCGTCATCTCGCCTCCGACGGCGAGGGCCGGACCGGGTCGCCGCGAGCATCGTCATGACCCGAAACCCCCTGAGACCGGAACCGTCACGACCGGGCTGGGTCGATCACGATGCCGGAGGTGTCGGTTCGTTGTCCTCGACGTAGCCGACCCCCTCGATCCATCGCGGAGTCGGTCGAGGTTGGTGCTGTGGGGCCTGGGGAGACGCGGTGGGTCGCGGTCCGGCGCTTTGCGGGTCGACGAGTGTGGGGTACATCTGGGTGGCATCAGTCCGGGCCTCGGCCGTCACGGGCCGCGGTGCGCGTATGTTCGATGAGGTGCCACCTCGGCGTGGCGTGGGAACGGCGCGGGGTCCCGTGGGTCGCGGGGTTGGGGACTGGAGCAACGCGGCGCCTTGCCGGTCATTGGCTGCGCTCCACACCATGGACAAGCCGAGCAGACCGGCTGCGGCGATACCCATCAGGACGGCGGGTCGGATCATGGCCCCGAAGAACACGTCGATCATTGCAGAGGCGGTGGCCGTCGATGCCGGTCCGACCATGTTGGCCAGAAACGGTACGCCATAGCCGACGAGGAGCCAGAAGACTGACGCCCCGAACGCCCAGGCACTGACCCGGCGCAGGATCGCCGGCCGGTTCTTGGTGATGAGCAGCGATGAAATGGCGCCGGTCGCCGCGGCCAGCCCCAGCAGCAGCGATGCCCGACGAGCGAGCGACCGCAGTCGACCGAACCAGCTGAGGCCTGTCGTCGGCAGTTCGATCGTCAGGACAGGCGCCGGGGGGAGGACCGTGGCAAGCTCCGGCCTGATGGCCACCAGGGCATCTCGGGTGGCGGCGCCCAGGGCATCTGCATCAAGGGCCACGGGCTCGGCGATGCCTTCGAGCGCATTGCGATGGGTTCGGACGATGCCGTCTCGTACCAGGGCGTCGACTCTCGGGTCGTCGAGGGCGATGTTGGCCGCCAGCTCCAACTGCTGGCGTGGCACCGGCACGGCGGCGGGCAACGCGGCCTCCATCGAGGCAACCAGGCGTCCGATCAGGGCTGCACGTAGTACTTCATTGTCGAGGAGCTGATCGGCGAGTCGTTCCGAGCGCCCAGGGTCGAGCACGGTGTGGGTGAGCACGAAACTCGACCAGCTGATCGATGCCAGAACGAGTGATAGGCCGAGAATCAACCCGGCGAGGCCTCTGCGCATCTCGATAGTGTCGCGCTGGTTGCAGGGCCAAGTGGGTAGCGTCCGGCAAATGACTCCGTTCGAGGCGTTGATCATCCTCGCCGGAGGCTTCGTTGCCGGGTTCGTGAACGCGATGGCCGGCGGTGGATCGCTGCTCACCGTGCCCTTGCTCTCTCTCGGCGGGGTGGCCGGGTTGATGGCCAACGGCACCAACCGCGTCGCCGTGCTGCTGCAGAACGGCAGCTCCGGCTATGGCTATTTTCGTCGGCGGATCGCCCGCCGGAGCCAGGTCGTGCCGATTCTCCTGCCGATGATGGTCGGTGGCCTCATCGGCGCGCTGCTCGTCTCGCAGGTGGACGACGACATGTTCGAGCGGATCTTCGGGGTGCTGATGGTGCCGATGTTGGTGCTGTCGCTGTGGAAACCGCCTGCGATCGACGAGGCGCGACCGTGGCCGCTGTGGGCGAAGTTCGTCGTGTTCTTCGCTCTGGGCGTGTATGCCGGGGCGATCCAGGCGGGTGTCGGCCTGATTCTGTTGATGGTCCTTCGCCGTGCAGGGTATGACCTCGTCACCGCCAATGCCATCAAGACCTACGTGATCCTGGGGGTGACGACCATCGCCGTCGGCGTGTTCGCCTCCAAGGGCCAGATCGTGTGGATTCCGGCCCTGGTGTTGGCCAGCGGGATGTCGGTCGGTGGGTACGTGGGATCGCAGATCGCTGTCGACGGGGGCGAACGGGTGATCAAACCGGTACTTGTTGCTGCCGTGATCGCCCTCTCGGGGAGGATGATCGGCCTCTACTGACCAGGTTGTGGGAACGCTCAGGCGAGCGTCCAGTAGGGATGCAGGGTGGGATCGGTGGGCGTGGTGAGGATCTCGGCACCGTCGGCGGTGATGAGCACGGTGTGCTCGAACTGGGCGGTGCGTCCCCGATCGGCGGTGACGGCCGTCCAATGGTCGGACCACATGTGGGCTCGATAGCTACCGACGGTGATCATCGGCTCGATGGTGAAGGTCATGCCTTCCTCGATGGGGATGTCGAGTCCGGGATGGTAGTAGTGGCAGATCTGGAGATCGGTGTGGAACTGCTCGCCGATCCCGTGGCCGACGAAGTCGCGCACGACGCCGAAACCGTTCGATTCGGCGTGACGTTGAATCGCCCGACCGATGTCGTTGATCAGGTTGCCGGGGCGTGCCGCCTCGATGCCCTTCCGGGTGCATTCTCGGGTGACGCGCACCAGTCGGTCCGAGAGTTCGTCGATCGAGCCGACGAAGAAGGTGGCGTTGGTGTCGCCGTGGACGCCCTCGCGGAACAACGTGACGTCGCAGTTGACGATGTCGCCATCCTTGAGCTGCCGATCGTCGGGGATGCCGTGGCAGATGACCTCGTTGACCGAGGTGCACAGTGACTTCGGGAACGGGTTACGTCCTCCCGGGTAGCCCAACGGGCTGGGATAGGCCCCGACGGCGATGGCCCGCTCATGGCAGGCTGCATCGATTTCCTCGGTGGTGACTCCCGGCTTGATGAGGGTGCCGAGATAGGTGAGCAGGTCTGCGGCCTCACGACCGGTACGCCGCATTCGTTCGATGATGTCGGCGGACTTCACCGCAGGTTCATCCCACCGCGCCACCTCGCTGCCATCGGCCCACATCGGCTTGGCGATCTCATCGGGAACGGGGCGTAGTGGGGTGACGCGACCCGGCCGGACCGGATCGCTCGAGGCCTTGTGACACCGCTTGAATTTCTGCCCGCTACCACACCAGCAGAGGTCATTGGCTTTGGGAAGTCCTCGCATGCTCCCAGTCTAGAAGCTGCTCGTCGGCTGGACCTCCTCTACACTGGCGCACGTGACAACAGGCCAGGCTGCAATACGGGTTCTCGTGGCGAAAGTTGGTCTTGATGGCCACGATCGGGGCGTCAAGGTGGTTGCTCGAATCCTGCGCGACGCAGGCATGGAGGTCATCTACACCGGTTTGCGACAGACCCCCGAGATGGTCTGCGCCACCGCCATCGACGAGGACGTCGACGTCATCGGTCTCTCGATGCTCTCGGGCGGGCACATGGCGCTGGCTCCGCGGGTCGTCAAGCTCCTGGCCGACCAGGATGCGGGCATTCCCGTGGTGGTCGGCGGCATCATCCCCGAACAGGACGTCCCCAAATTGCTCGAAGCCGGCGTGGCCTGTGTCCTGCACCCGGGAGCCTCGGCCGAAGAAGTGGCCAATGCGGTGGCTCAGGCCGCAGCAGACGCTGTCACCTGAACCACTGGCTGTCTGAACCACTGGTTCAGATCGCTGCCTGTTCCTCCCAACGCCCGAACTCGACTTCGAGAGCGCCGACGATCTCGCCGACGGTGGCATAGGCCCGAACCGCCTCGAGGATCGCGGGCATGGTGTTGATGTTCGGGTCGCCGGCTGCTTTGGTGACCTCGGCCAGACAAGCCGTTACTGCGTCGCTGTTGCGGTCGTGCTTCACGTTCTGGAGACGCTTGAGTTGGCGCTCCTCGACTTCGGGCCCGATGTAGAGAATGTTCTTCTCGCCGTCGTCACCGTCGGTGAAGGCGTTGACCCCGACCATGATGCGTTGGCCGTTGTTGAGCTTGCGTTCGAAGGCATAGGCCGAATCGGCGATGCGTCCCTGGAACCAGCCGTCCTCGATGCCCTGGTACGTCCCCTCGAGCATGGAGCCGCCGCCCATCTCCATCACCTTCTCGAAAATCTCCTCGGCTTGGCGTTCCATCTCGTCGGTCATGGCTTCGACGAAGTGGCTACCACCCAGGGGGTCGGCCACGTCGGCCACGCCGGTCTCGTGGGCCACGATCTGTTGGGTGCGCAAGGCGATGCGAGCAGCGCGTTCGGTCGGCAGTGCGAGCGCTTCGTCGTAGGAATCGGTGTGCAGACTCTGCGTACCGCCCAGCGCACCGGCAAGCGCTTGGATGGCGACGCGGGCGATGTTGATCTCCGGCTGTTGGGCCGACAGCGAGACGCCGGCGGTCTGGGTGTGGAACCGCAGCATGTGCGACCGCTCCGACTTGGCGCCGTAGCGATCCTTGGTCCAGCGCGCCCAGATGCGCCGGGCTGCACGCAACTTGCCGATCTCCTCGAAGAAATCGAGGTGACTGTTGAAGAAGAACGACAGTCGGGGAGCGAAGTCGTCGATGTCGAGACCGGCCGCCAGCGCGGCTTCGACGTAGGCGAAGCCATTGCCCAGGGTGAAGGCCAGCTCCTCCGCTGCGGTCGATCCCGCCTCGCGAATGTGGTACCCGGAGATCGACACCGGGTTCCACTTCGGCATCTCGGCTGCGCAGTACTGCATCATGTCGGAAATGAGTCGGACCGACGGCCGAGGAGGGAAGATGTATTCCTTCTGCGCTTGGTACTCCTTGAGGATGTCGTTTTGGATGGTGCCCGCCAGTGCCTTGCGGGGCGTGCCCCCTTGCTCGCCGACCGCGATGTACATCGCCAGCAGGATGGAGGCAGGCGAGTTGATGGTCATCGATGTCGAGACGCCGCCGAGGTCGATGTCGGCGAAGAGGTCCTCCATGTCGGCGAGGCTGTCGACGGCGACGCCGGCCTTGCCCACTTCACCAAGGGAGAACGGATCGTCGGAATCGCGACCCATCAGGGTCGGAAGATCGAACGCGGTGGACAGACCAGTACCGCCGTTGTTCAGGATCTGTTTGAACCGCACGTTGGTGTCCTCGGCGGTGCCGAACCCGGCGAACATGCGCATGGTCCACAGCCGGGAGCGGTACATGGAGGCGTGAATGCCCCGGGTATAGGGGTGGATCCCGGGGAACTCACCATCGTCGGGACCGTAGACGGGCTCGATGGGTACGCCCGACATCGTTTCGAAGGGACCCTCCCGCAACGGTGACGCGTTGTACAGGGCTTCCCAGGTCTCACGTGCGCTCATGGCGCCCATTCTCGCACGGCGCGCACGCGATCGGTCAACGTCGGGCGGTCAAGGTCGTCGAGGAATGGTCCGATGCCTGATCCGTGGACCTCTTCGACATCTACCAGCAGAGTCGGATCCGTAGCATGGCTCGCCGGGTACAGCTCGAGGCATCGACCGGCGAACAGCGCCATCGCCTGACCAGGGACGAGTTGGAGGATCTGCAGGTTCGCATCGATCGACTCCTGTTGATCAATGAGGCGATGTGGCAGCTCGTCTGCGAAACCACGGGTTTGACCCACGAACACCTGTCGGAACGAATGCGCGGGCTGGACCTGGTCGACGGCGTCGAGGACGGTCGACGAACGGCGCGTCCCCACGATTGCGGGTCGTGCGGGGCAAAGATCCACCCCGCGTTGTCCCGATGCCAGTTCTGCAGTGCCGACGCGCCCCAAAGGTCCTTGTTCGACTCTGTCTGATCTGACGGCTCTGTCTGATCTGACGGCTCTGTCTGATCTGACGGCTCAGGTCAGCTGCTCGAGCAGGAGCGTCAGCGCGGCTGTGGTGAAGCGGCCCATGTTGGCCACTCGGTCGTCGTCGCCGGTCGAGATGTTGCGCGTGATCACCGATCCGTCGGGACGGGCCACAGCGACCCATGCGTGCCCCGCTGGGTCGCCGTAGGGATTGCCCGATGGTCCGCTCGCCCCGGTCTCGGCCAACCCCCAGTCGGCTCCCATGCGTGACCGGGCTCCGCCGGCCAACAACTCGGCGAACCCCTTCGTTGCCCCCCGTGTCCCCTCGGGGACGGTGTCGAGCACCAGTGGACGCGAGCGACTGGTGTACACGACGGCTCCTCCGAGGTAGTAGGAGGAGGCGCCGCCGACGCTGAGCAGGGTGGCCGAGATCAATCCGCCCGCCGATGATTCGGCGACGGCGACCCGTTGGCTGCGGGCAGTGAGAGCCTCACCTATTTGCGTGGCCAACGACAGCAATTCGGTGGTGAAGGGGCTGGTACTCATG
>JAHECQ010000478.1 GCA_024641625.1 Acidimicrobiales bacterium
TCGTGAACCTGCTGTCGGCCGTGCTGGCAGTGGCTGCTTGTCTCTTCTACGTCTTCGTCTACACGCTGTGGCTCAAGCGGACCTCGACCCAGAACATCGTCATCGGCGGTGCCGCCGGCGCAGTGCCTGCGCTCATCGGGTGGTCCTCGGTCACCAACACCGTGGCGTGGCCGGCCATCATTCTGTTCGCCGTCATCTTCTTCTGGACGCCACCGCACTTCTGGGCGCTGGCCATCCGCTACGAAGACGATTACGCGACCGCCGGTGTGCCGATGATGCCGGTGGTCGCCGGGCATCGGAGCACGGCGCGCCAGATTCTCGTCTACTCGGTCATCGTGTGGGCCTTCACCTTGCTACTTGTTCCGGTGGCCGACATGGGTTGGATCTATCTGGCCGTCGCGATGGTGCTCGGCGCAGCGTTCACCGGCGGGGCGGTTCAGCTGGTGCGGGAGTCCGAGCCAGCGGCGCTGGAGCGACGGGCGATTCGCTACTTCACCTTCTCCATCACTCATCTCACCGTGCTCTTCGTCAGCATCGCCATCGATCAGCTCGTCGGATGGGGTGCATGAGGGCCCCATCAGCGGGGCAACGGACCGACTCGGTCAGATTCGTTGTCGGTGCACATTCGTTAACCCGAGCTGGCTCGGTTACAGTACGGCCCGCACTACCTGTGGTGAGCCGGCGGCGCCCGGTCACCCACTTCCGAGACACTAGTCGTCCGAGACACTTCGCTGCTGAGGTCCAGTAATTCATGGCACTGACAGACACTCGCCACGAGGCAACCGAACAGGCCGCAGATTCCTCCTCCGGTGATGCCCCTGACAGGGCCTTGGTTGCACTCGACGCCTACTTCGGAACGGGAGACCACAAAGCAGTCGGCCGTCTTTGGCTGGTTTGTGGGACGCTGTTCCTCTTGGCCGGTGCGATCATCTCGTTGGTGGCCGCCGTGGAACCCGTCGATCTCGGCAGCCTTTCCATCTCCGATGATGCCGCGGCCTTCACCGAGCTCTGGTCGCTCGGACGTGACCTGCTGGTCTTCGGGGGCATCATTCCTCTGCTGATCGGCCTTGCGGTCTACATCGTGCCTCTCCAGGTGGGCTCCCAGTCACTCGCGTTCCCTCGCGGAGCTGCGGCGGCGTTCTGGATGTGGCTCGCAGGAACCATTCTTCTGATCGTGTCCTACGGCGCGGGCGGCGGCCCGGGCGGTTGGAGCACCGATCAGGTGCTCATGTGGGCCGTTTCGCTCGGCGTCGTGGTCCTGGCCCTGCTCTGGTCGATGGTTTGCGTCGCCAGTACGGTTCTCGGCGCCCGTACTGCGGGCATGGACCTCGACCGGGTGCCGGTCGCCTGCTGGGGTTTCTTCGTGTTCAGTCTCGGCGGGCTCTTCACTCTCCCGATCGTCGTCGCTCAACTCGTCATCGGGTATCTCGACGTCAGGTATGGCTACCTCCCCGACGAGACGAGCCGTATTGCGTTGGTGAGCGTGGTGGATTCCGTGACCGTCGCACCTGGCTTGTATTGGCTTGCTCTGCCGGCGCTGGGCATCGCCGTGGACGCCATCGCCGTGCACACCGGTCGTCCGATCCGCTTCCACCGAGCGGTCCTCGGGTTGATCGGTCTGTTGGCTGTTGTCTCCTACAGCGTGCATTTCTTCGCCTTCGCCGGACCGCGCCGCCAGATTGCCTTCGACAACGGCCTCATGGTCGTCGATCTCCTCGTTGCCGTCGTGCCGGTGCTGGGCGTGCTGGCGCTGGCCGGCGAGAGTCTCAAGGCCGGCAAGGCGAGTCTCCGTACGCCCCTCCTCAGCGGCCTGATGTCAGGACTGCTGTTGTTGTTGGCCACCCTCACGTCGCTCGTCGGGGTCGTGTGGCCGATCGTGGCTTTCGTCGAGAAGAACTTCGACATCAACGTCAACCTCGACAGTTCGTTGGACCTTGCGGGCACATCGTTCCACGATGGGGTCCGGGGCCTGGTGTTCGGCGCCGCAGTGTTGGGAATCATCGCCGGAACCCACCACTGGGCCCACAAGGTCTGGGGTCGATCGTTCGATGATCGCCTTGGCGTCCTGGCTTGCCTGGCCGCCGCCGGCGGCGGCGTGCTGATGGGCGTCGGAGGTGTCGTCAGCGGCCTACTCGGTCAGACCCGGCTTCCCGCGATCGACAGCGAAGTTCCCGGCGGCGTCGAGGCGTTCAACATCGTGAGCCTGGTGGGCGTGGCCCTCTTGGCGGTTGCCATTCTCATCCTCCTCGCCAATCTGGCCAAGGCGGCAGCGGGGCGGGGCTCGGCCAATGAGCCATGGCGGGGGCTGACGCTCGAATGGGCCACCTCGAGCCCTCCGATCGCTTCCAACTTCGTCACGCCACCGGTCGTCCACTCGTCGACACCGTTGGCTGACCCGAACTTCCGACTCGCCGGCCCGAGTGAGTCGGCGGACGTCGAAACGGAGCATGCATGATGACTGACATCACGCCGTTCGATGCCATTCCGGCTGATGCGCCGGCGGCACCCCCTGCCCGTCCTCGCCTGCTCCTGATCGGAACGGCATTGGTTTCGCTGGCGGTGACGATGGGTTTCGTCAGCATGGTGGGTCTCTACGCCGCCACTCGGGCCGACGTGCTCGCTACCGGTGAGCGTTGGCTGCCCAGTGGTGTCGAGATTCCGCTGACACAGCCGAACATGATGATGTTCACGTTGGTCTTTTCCGCCGCCACGATGGCTTGGGCCATCCAGGCCATGCGGAACGACGATCGACCGAACTTCCACATCGCCACCGCACTCAGCCTGCTCCTGGGCTTTGCGTTCATCGCCCAGACCGCCTATCTCCTCACGATCATGAAGATCGTCATCGCAGCGAGCGATCGGGCTCCACTCTTCTACGCGATCATCGGTACCCATTTGGTGCTCATGGTGGCGGCCATGGCGTATCTCGCCGGAATGGTCCTTCGGGCCTTCGGTGGCGAGTACTCAGCCAAAGATCTCGAAGGCGTCTACGGCGCATCGATGTTCTGGTACACGACCGTCGGTTTGTACCTCGTTCTCTGGTACGCCATCTACATCACCAAGTAGGTCCCGAAGCACCATGTTCACCTGGGGTCCAAAGTTCCTCTTTGCCATTTCACTTGCCGGCTTCGTCGGCGCGGTCGTCTACGGCCTCGTCACCGGAGGCGATCCGATCGGCGTCCTGACGTTGGGTTACAAGGGCGGTGTGGGCGACCACACCGGCTACGCCATGTTGCTCGGGGTCGGGGTTTCCGCCCAGGTCTTGACGTGGATCTTGGTCGCCACGCGCGACGGCGATCCCGAGGCGCTGGCCGAACGGGTGCAGGCCACCAGTTTGCCGG
>JAHECQ010000066.1 GCA_024641625.1 Acidimicrobiales bacterium
GAAGCGTTTTCGAGCGAAGCACGTTCCAGTTGTCGGGCAAGGTTGCTCAAACCTTGAACACTTGATTCCGTGGTCTGGCGCCCTCAGCGAATGTCGCGCGCCACCGCGGCCAGCACGCCATTGACGAAGCGACCGGATTCGTCGGTCGAATAGCGGGTCGCCAGATCGACCGCTTCGGAGAGCACCACCCCGGTCGGCGTGGAGGCGGTCAGGAGTTCGGCCACTGCGAGGCGCATGACCAGCCGATCGATGATCGGCATCCGCGTCAGGGTCCAGCCCCTGGCCTTGGCAGCGATCAGCGCCTCGGCGGCGTCCTTCTGCAGCTCGGCGGCCCGCAGGAGTGTTGCGGTGAACGGCTCGGGGTCGAGGACGAGCGAGTCGAGCAACTGGTCGACGGACCATCCCCGGACCTCGGCCTCATAGGCCAGTTCGAGCGCCCGCTCGCGGGCTTCGCGACGGCTGGTCGGAGTTGGCCCCTCGAGGCTCACGCCCGCGTCAGGTATTCGCCGGTTCGGGTGTCAACCTTGATCCGCTCGCCCGGCCCGACGAAGAGTGGCACCTGCAGCACGAGTCCTGTCTCGAGCGTCGCCGGCTTGCGGGCGCCCGACACCCGGTCGCCCTGCACCCCCGGTTCGGTCTCGGCGATGGTGAGCTCGACCGAGGCCGGGAGGTCGGTACCGATGACCTCGTCCCCGAACTTCATCAGCACGACCGAGGAGCCCTCGACGAGATAGTTGCCGGCATCTCCCATGGCGGCGGCCGAAACCGTTGACTGCTCGAATGTCTCGTTGTCCATCACCACGTAGTCGGCACCGTCGCGGTAGAGGAACTGCTGCTCACGCTTCTCGATGAACGCCCGCTCCACCCGCTCGCCTGCGTTGAAACGCCGATCGACCGTGGATCCGGTTCGTACATTGCGCAGGGTGGTCCGGACGAAGGCACCTCCCTTGCCCGGCTTGACGTGCTGGAACTCGACGACGGTCAGCAAATCGCCGTCGATCTCGAGCGTCATGCCGTTCTTGAGGTCGTTCGTGGTCATCGCCATGGCAAGTCCTACTTCGTTCCGGATTCTTGGAAGACGGGCACGAGGCCCTTGGGGCTGTGAGTGATCGGGGTACACCCACCGTCGGTGACCACTACCGAGTCTTCGACCCGGATGCCCCCGAAATCAGGCAGGTAGATGCCGGGCTCGACGGTGATCACCAAACCAACGTGCAGGATACCGACCGAGCGAGTGGACAGGATGGGCTGTTCGTGGATCTCCAAGCCGATGCCGTGCCCGGTGCCATGGGTGAACGCGTCGCCGAGGCCTCGCTCGGCCAACACCGTTCGACAGGCACGGTCGATGTCCACCTCCGGAACGCCGTCGGCGACGGCGTCGACGCCGGCCTGTTGTGCAACTCGGACTGCTTCGTACAGCTCGAGCTGGCGCCGCGAGGGACACCCACCAGCGACGACCGTGCGCGTCATGTCACTCCCGTACCCACCGACTCGTGCACCGAAATCCAGCACGACCAGGTCGCCGGGTTCGAGCACACGATCGCCGGGGCGCGAGTGGGGTTTGGCGCCATTGGGCCCGGAAGCCACGATGGTGTCGAAGCTCGGCCCGTCAGCGCCGGCCAATCGAATCAGGTGATCGAGTTCGGCCGCAACGCGGCGTTCGGTCGTTCCCGGGGCGAGGTCATGGCCGATGAGGCCCCAGATCTGGTGGAAGGCGCGATCGGCCATGTCCGCGGCCTCCGCCAGGAGGGCGATCTCGGCCTCGGTCTTGTGCCGACGAAGTGTCTCGACGACCGCCGAAACCGGCATCAGCTCGGCATCGAGCGCCGCGTCCAGGGTCTGGAATCGGGCCACGCTGAGATCGTCGGCCTCGATCCCGAGGCGCATCCCGGTTCGAGTTCCAGCGGTCAGCTCGGTGACGGGGTCGTTGGTGATCCGCACTTCGATGGGGAATCCCATTGTTGCGGTCTCGGCTGCGGCCTGGACACCGTAGCGGGCGTCGGTCACGAGCGTGACGGTCTCGTTGGTGACAAGGGCCAGGCCGTTCGATCCGGAGAAGCCGGTGAGCCACCGAAGGTTCGGTGCCTTGGTGACCAAGAAGGCGTCGATGCCCACACTGTCGAACCGAGCTCGGACACCTTCCACCCGCTCAGGGGTTCCGAGGGCGCCGCTCACGGCGCGGCCTGAACCGCAACCAGCGCATCACGCAACAGGTCGGTGTCGGCGACCTTCACCGATTCGATACCTCGAGGCCCATCGAGGACGAACGTGACGCCATCGATCGCCTTCTTGTCACGAGCGAACAGCGAGATGATCTCGTCGTGTTCGAACCCCGGGGGCATCTCCGATCGCAGATCATAGGCGCCGAGGACACGTCGGTGTTCATCGACAGCGCCACGGTCGATGCGACCGAGACGGTGCGCAACCTCGGCGGCGTAGACCAGACCGATCGCCACAGCTTCGCCATGGCGAAGGTCGTAATGACCGGCGGTTTCCAGAGCGTGGGCCAACGTGTGCCCATAGTTGAGAATCGCCCGACGTCCACCTTCTCGCTCGTCGGAGGCAACGACGTCCGCCTTGATGCGAACACAGGCCGCGACACGCTCGGCGATCGGTAACTCGTCGAGGCGGCCGCCACCGAGGAAGTGGTACTTGGCCAGCTCGCCCATACCGCTGGAGAACTCCCGCGGCGGCAGCGTTTGCAGGGTGTCGGTGTCGCAGATCACCGCCACCGGCTGCCAGAAGGCACCGACGAGGTTCTTTCCCTCGGGAAGATTCACGCCACATTTCCCGCCGATGGCGGCATCGATCTGACCGAGCAGCGTGGTCGACACGTGCACCACGTCGACACCGCGATGATACGTGGCCGCCAGGAAACCACCGAGATCGGTGACCACCCCACCTCCCACGGCGACGACCACGTCATTGCGTGTCATGCCGAAGCGAACCAGGCGGCCGGCGAGGTCCTCGATCACACTCAGTCGCTTGGCCCCCTCGCCATCTTCGACCACGAAGACTTCGTGCTCGATGCCAGGATCGACCGAGACGCCGACACCGGCCTGGGTGACGATGGCGGCGCGACGGGCACGAGGGGGGATCAAACGGGCGAGATCGGCGATGGCACCCGACCCGATGTGGACCGGATAGGACCGACCATCACTCAACTGAACCGACTCGACGAGCATGCGTGACACGCCAACAGACTACGTCACCGCCGCCGCGGTTCGAGTAGCGAGCAGGCCGGAGCGATCAGCGGGTCAGGAGGTCGGTGGCGCTCGGGCTGGAGACCGCGATGATCACCGCGGCGCCGAGCGCGAGGAACGGACCCATCGGGATCTCCGCTCGCATGCTGCGCTTGGTGGCGATGTTGATCCCGACGCCGGTCAGACCCCCGAGCAGGAAGGCAACGATCATCGCGTAGAGCACGAGACGGACGGCAACGAGCTCGTCGGCCGACAGCCATCCCACGAACAATCCGAGGGTCGGTGCCAGCTTCACGTCGCCCAATCCCAGTCCCGGCGGGTAAGCGAGGAAGGCCACGCCGAGAACCCCGCCATAGACCGCCGCCCCGATGAGGGCCGGCCAGATGCGATCCTCGGTTCCGGTCGGACCGCTCAGGGCGAGCACCAAGAAGATGCCGACGAACAGCGACGGGTACGTGAGGACGTTGAGCAACAGGTGTGTCTCGAAGTCGATGACCGACATCACCACCAGCGCGGCGAACAGGGCAAGGTAGGGACCGAGCTGCCAGTTCCAGCCGAACCGAACGCCGGCCAGCGCGAAGGCTGCCACAGTCGCCACGTCGACGAAGACATAGCGAGTTCGACGATGGGCCGGGTCCACACCACAACGCAGGAACCAGTGGCGAATCGGCACCAGCGACGATCGACCGAGCGAGGATCCACATTCGGGGCAACGATGATCGGCGACGAGGCGTTCGCGATCAACGGCTCGATCGACGAGGATGCCCAACCAAGGACCGAGGATCAGCCCCAGAAGTCCGAGCACGATGGCGACAACCACGAGGGATCAGCGTTCACTCTTCAGGTAACGCATCAGCAGACTGCCGCCGCCCTCATCGGCGCTGGGTTCGTCGTCGGCGAAGGGGGTGGCGAAACCCTGGTCGATGACCGCTGCCCTCGTCTGCTCGGCCACACCGATCGGGTCGAGAACGGCAGCAGGCGGCGCAGGGGGAGGTGGAGGTGGGGGCATGGCAGCGCCGCTGAGGGCAGCCGGAGGAGCGGGCATCGGTCCGGGGGTTGGTGCCGCAGGCACGGGCGTGCCCCAGTTGGGTGTCCACTCCGGCGTCGACTGTTCCACGGTTGCCGGGTTCGGCACGCCGACGCCCGCACGAGCGATGCCCGATGGGGGCAGATCGAGCGAACCGGAAGCGTAGGCATCCTCGTACTCGGGTTCGGCGAAGCCGGCGTCCTCGGGCATCTGATCGAAAACGAAGCCCTCGTCATCGACGGGAGTCGAAAAATCGATGGCTCGGGGGGCGCCGTGGCTCGAGCCGGTGTTCCCGAAGTCGATGACCGCTTCGGCCAAGGGTGCAAACTGCTCGACGGGCTCCTGCTCGAGTTGTTCGAACTGCGCCTCGTCGTGCCCAGCCTCGGCGTGCTCAGCCTCGGCGTACACGGGCTCCTGGTACACGGGCTCCTCGTACACCGGCTCGGCCGGAACAGGCTCGTCCCGGGCCGGCTCGTGGTACGCAGGGATCGGCTCGTCCTGGGCCACGTGATCGACCATCGTCTCACCGCGGTCCGAAGGCGACGGCGGCGCATCGACGACCAACAAACCACGATCCACGAGGTACTTCACTTCGCGGCTTCCATCGACCTCGCCCAGGTGCAGCGCCGTACACATGGCTCCCACCGTCGTGCCTTGGCCCGAGGCCAGGAGGGCCTGCCAATCCCGACTGGTGATCCTCACTTCGTCGGCCGGCAACTGCGCGGCAGGACTGACGATGTGAGCGAGCGAGGGGACCACCGCTTCGATCTCGTACCACTCCTGAAGTCTCGCTGTCGCCCGATCAACCACGTCGGGAACCGACTCGGGGTCTCCCGCCTGAATGGCGCGCTCGTCGAGCGAGAAGCTGAAGTCACCGGCCGTGAAGCGCATCAGCTCGAAGACCATCTCCTCGATGGACGCGTCAGTACGCACGCCCACGATGCCGTTCACCAGCTCACCGTTCTCGAGCCACAGTGAGCCTGTGCCCCGATCGCCGGTGAGCCGGAGGCGTCCGGACTTTCTCGTGCTCGACAGCAATCCGAGCACATCGGCGAGTTCGAAGTTTTCGAGAGAACCCTGCAACATGGTTCGCACCTGCATTCCTGAGTTGGCCGATGGCCGGGGTGTTCACGTTCCCATCGGCGAGAAGTCATCGACGATGAGTAGTTTCCTTCGACAATGGCCGATCAACACAGCGAACGCCGATCAACACAGCGAACGCCGATCAACACAGCGAACGCCGATCAACACAGCGAACGCTGATCAACATGGATGATCGAGCGCCGACCGCATCGCCTCGAGCGGAGCCGCAAGGCCGGTCCAGAGTTCGAACTGCGCCGCTGCCTGATGCAACAGCATGCCCAGGCCTCCGACCACCGTGGCCCCCGCCTGCTCGGCGGCGACCATGAGTGGTGTGCGGAGCGGCTGATAGACGATGTCGGCCACCACCTGCTGGGGGTGGAGCAACGCCGGATCGAGTCCGATACCCGCGGGCGATGGTCCGCCGGCCATCCCGATGGACGTCGCGTTCACCACCAGGTCGGCCGAGGCGATGTCGTCGAGGGAGCCGACACGACCGCGGTCGGACAACTCGGCCGCTCGTTCGGCCTTTGCCGCTGTGCGATTGACGACGATGATTCGATCGGCGCCGGCGCGGCCGAGGGCATCGATGATCGCTCGAGCCGCTCCCCCGGCGCCGAGCACCACGGCGCACACGCCGGCAACATCCATCCCGACTTCAGCCCGAAGCGCGGCGACGAATCCGTCACCATCGGTGTTGTGGCCAACCAACTCGTCGCCCTCGCGGGCAACGCAGTTGCAGGCACCCAGCGCGTCGACAGCCGGGGTTCGACGATCGACTGCGGCCGCCACGGCATCCTTGTGAGGCATGGTCACCGAGAGACCCTCGATACCCAGCACCCGCATGGCCCTCACCGCAGCCGCGCCATCACCGGCTCGCACCGGAAAGGCCGTGTACACCCAGTCGAGAGCCAGGGCCTCGAAGCCGGCATTGTGGATCAACGGCGAACGCGAATGTCTGACCGGATCACCGATGACCCCGACGAGGCGCGTCTCGGCGGTGACCTTCAGCACAATCCCTTCTCCTGGCAGATCTTCTTGGCTTCGGCGAATTCCTCGTCGGTTTCGGCGAAGGTGTGTGATCCCGAAGGGTCGGTGAGGACGTAGTACAGATAGTCCGTCTCGGCCGGATTGATGGCGGCCTCGAGCGAGGCCCGCCCCGGGGAATCGATGGGTGTGGGTGGCAGTCCCACGATCTTGCGGCAGTTGTAGGGATCGTCGCCGTTGTCGAGGATGTCCCTGGTCAATTCGACCTGCCGGTTCCCCTGTCCGAAGATGCAGGTGGCATCGATGCCGAGCGCCCACTGTTTGCGCAGGCGGTTGTAGATGACCGAGGCGATGAGCGGGCGATCCGAATCGAGCTTGGCTTCGGCCTCGACCAGCGAAGCGACGATCAGAACCTCGTAGGCCGAGCGGCCGAGTTTGGTCTCCCCCGCGCCGTAGCCGAGCTCGCCGCTGACCCGCGTGAACTCATCGGCCATCCTCAACAGGATCTCGTAGGCGCCGTCCTCCACGTTGATCTCGTAGGTGTCGGGGAACAACAAGCCTTCCCAACTCGTGACACCCGGGGGCCGGTAGCGAGGTTCGATGCGACCCGAGTCGAGCACTGCCTGCAGGTCGGCCACGGTCACGCCGTCGATCTGGTCGGCGATCTCCTGGAGGATCTCGCCCATCCACAGGCCTTCCCGAACCGTGAACCGGGTGTATCGCTCCGGTGTCGGGCCGGCATTCAGCACACCGATGGCTTCGGCCACCGAGGAATTCCTGGGGATGAAGTACTCGCCGGCCTGGAAGTTGCCTTCGTCCTTCCATCGGGCGTAATAGCGGAAGAAGGTCGAGTTCGGCACGATGTCCATCGACTCGAGTTGCCGGGCGATGTCGGAGGTCGTTGCCCCCGAAGGCACGATGACCTGAACAGGTTCGCCCGCTTCGCCGCTGGGATCGAGCTGACTCTCGAACCACGAGCGAGCGGTGCGATAGCCGAACCATCCCAGCGCGACGACCACGAGGGCGACCAACAGGCCGCGACGCAGACGCGACCCGGCCGGCCGGATGGTGACGAAGTCATCCTCGTCATCCCACCCGAGGGGAGCTGATACACCTGAGTCGCGAAGCGTCACCGCAACATCGTAGTAGCGACCATCCGCGCTACTGCGGCACGCGGGGAAGCGCCGTGGTGTTGCCCGGCATCGTGTCGAGCCAGGACTGCAGGATGACCGCAGCCGCGCTCGCGTCCACCAGATCCCGTCGCGCCCTGCTGTTGTTGCCACCGGCGGCCAACTGCCGATGGGCCTCGACGGTGGAGAACCGCTCGTCGTGCTCGACGATTTCCACCTCGAGGCCTTCACGTCGGAGACGCTTGCGGAGCCCTCGCAATTCGGCGCGAATGGCGCCGGCGCTCGAACTCTCGGTGCCGTCGAGACTCAGCGGGAGACCGACCACGATCCGGTGGGCGTTCACCTCGGCGACGAGTTCGAGCAGCCGACCGTGTTCGATCGTGCGATCGCCGACGCGGCGAATGAGCTCGTAGGGAACGGCCAGGCGCCCGGCATCGTCACACACGGCGATACCGATCCGCTTCTCACCGAGATCGACACCGAGCGCCCGCTGCGAGCTCATGGCGCATCGATGACGGCCAACCCGGCTGCAGCCCGAGCCAGATCCAACGCACGATCGATACCGCCGGGGTCCTTGCCACCGGCCTGGGCCAGATCGGATCCCCTGCCTCCACCACCCTTGATGGCCTTGGCCGCCTCGGCGATCAACGCCCCGGCTTCGAACCCGGCGACCGGATCGGTCGCGGCCACCAGCGCCGCTCCCCCGCTCTCGGGAGCGGTGGCGAGCACTGCGGCCCGGATGCCGGGGGTGTCCCGAACGGCCACGGCGAGATCTTTCAAACCGTCCCGATCGAACCCTTCGACTCGGGCGACAACGATGCCGTCGACCGCGCCGGTGGCCAGTTCGACTGCCTGGCTGGAGGCCAACCGACGCCGTAGGGCGCTGAGCTCACCTCGAAGATCCCGGATCTCGGCCATTCGCTTCTCGAGACCCTCGGTGAGGTCGCTGCGCGGGACCCCGATGGTGGTGGCGGCCGAATCGATGAGCCGCTGCTCGGCCCGCAGCAACGCGATGGCGCCGAGGCCGCTGACAGCCTCGATGCGTCGAAGGTTCGAACCGATCGAGCCTTCACTCACGATCTTGACCAAGCCGATGTCGCCCAGGGCCGAGACGTGGGTACCACCACAGAACTCGAGCGACGGGCCGGCCCGCAGGACGCGCACGAGGTCGCCGTACTTGTCCCCGAAGAACGCGATGGCCCCCATCGCCTCGGCTTCGGCCTTGGTGACCTCGGGGTGGTCGGCGCGACTGTTGGCCAACACCTCTCGGTTGACCAGGTCCTCGATGGCGGCCACCTGCTCGGCAGTGACCGGTTCGAAATGACTGAAGTCGAACCGCAGACGGTCGGGTGCCACCATGGAACCCTGCTGCTTCACGTGCTCGCCGAGTACTTGGCGCAACGCCCAGTGCAGCAGGTGGGTCGCCGTGTGATTGCGGCGGATGGCCGATCGACGGTCGACGTCGACCACGGCCGCGACATCTTGTCCGGGTTCGAACTCGCCCTGCACGTCATCGACATAGTGCAGGTGGATTCCGCCTGGCCCCACCAACGTATCGATCACGCGGGCCGAACCTGTCGCCGTACTGAGCGTGCCCGTGTCACCGAGCTGGCCTCCGGATTCGGCATAGAACGGTGTCTCGGCGAGCACCACGTACGGGCGATCGCCCTCGGCGAAGTGATAGTAGATCTGAGTGTTGAGCGACTCGGTCGAGCGATTGAATCCCGGGCGGGGATCGGGCCTGCCATCGCCGATGGCCAGCAGTTCCTCGAGGGTATTGGCCGCAGCGACCGTCTTGCGGGATTCCTTCGCCCGGCGACGCTGTTCGGCCATGTTGCGGTCGAACCCCGCCCGATCGATCCCGAAGCCTCGCTCGGCGACCACCTCTTCGGTGACCTCGTAGGGGAATCCGTAGGTGTCGTGCAGGAGGAACGCCACGTCTCCCGCCACCCGGTCACCTGGCGCCAGGGCTTCGAGCCGGTCGCTCAAGATCTTCATGCCATTGGCCAACGTGCGGCGGAACTGCTGCTCTTCTCGCTCGACCACTGCCCGCACGAGTTCGTGGCTGGCGACGAGCTCGGGGTAGTCGGGGCCCATGATCTCGACCACGGCGTCGACCAACACCGGCGTGATGAGGTCCTCGACGCCGAGTAGATAGGCGAATCGAATCGCCCTCCTCATGATGCGTCGCAGCACGTACCCGCGATCCTCGTTGGAGGGGAAGACGCCGTCGCTGATGAGGAAGGTCATCGTGCGGGCATGCTCGGCGAGCACCCGGAGCGCAAGATCGGAATCGTCGTCGGCGCCGAGCGTGTAGCCCGTCGTCCGTTCGGCCACCGAGATGAGCGCAGCCATCTCGTCGATCTCGAACACCGAGTCCTTGCCCTGGATCACCGACAGCACCCGCTCGAGGCCGGCACCGGTGTCGATGGATGGCTTCGGCAATGGCTTGGACCTGCCGGATTCGTCGGTCTCGAACTGCATGAACACGAGATTCCAGATCTCGACGTAGCGTTCGTCGGCCGCCGGGTTTGCCGGGCCGCCCTCGGGGCCGTAGGCCGGACCCTTGTCCCAGAAGATCTCTGAACAGGGACCATTGGGGCCGGTGTCGGCCATGCGCCACCAGTTGTCCTCGTCGAGACGCTGGATGCGCTCCCGCGGGACACCGACCACCTCGGCCCAGATCTCCTCGGCCTCGTCATCGGAAAGATGAACCGTCACCCAGAGGCGGTCGGGGTCGAGCCCGAGGACCCCGGTGAAGAACTCCCAGGCATCGGGGATGGCCCGCTCCTTGAAGTAGTCACCGAAACTGAAGTTGCCCATCATCTCGAAGAAGGTGAGGTGGCGGGCCGTGCGCCCCACCTCATCGAGGTCGTTGTGCTTGCCACCGGCCCGCACGCACTTCTGGACCGACACCGCCCGGGGGGCGGGTGGGGTCTCCTCACCGACGAAGTACGGCTTGAAGGGAACCATGCCGGCGTTGGTGAACAGCAAGGTTTGGTCGTGGGGAATCAAGCTGGCCGACGGGACCAACAGGTGATCGCGCTGAACGAAGAAGTCGGTGAATGCTTTGCGCAGCTCGTTGGCCTTCATAGACCGACAACCCTAGCTGCTGTGGTCACGGCGCCTACCTGCCGCGACGCCGTTGGGGCTGGTCCCAAGCCTTGATCGGCGGCCGGTAGGAACGTTGGACGCGGTTGATCATCACCGATGGCAACGTCGGCGATGGTCGGCGTCGGCCGGCGGCGACCGGCGCCGGCTCCATAGGCAGCGGCGAGTGGAGCCCGTCGACGGAGCGCACATCGAGGAACTCGTCGAAGCCGGCGTCTGCGCCTCGGGTGCGACGGTAGAGCGCGGCCCTCAACACGCGCCGCTCGCGATCGACCTCGACGCGCCAGTCGGACCTGAGGTCGCCGAGTAGAGCGTCGGCGGCCGCCTTGCGGGCACGCAGCGAGCGTGTTCCGCCAACCGCCGCTCCCGACGCCGAACGGGCAATCCTGCCGGCAGCCATCGTGGCGTTCCCCGCGACCACCGCCGTGCCTCCCACTCGCAGCACATCGCCGGGCAGGACGCCGGCGACCTTCACCAGAGACGTCGGCAGTCGATCCTCGATGCGTTGGGTTGCCTGATCGATGGAACGGCGGGCGGTCAGTTTCGAGACATAGGAAGCTCCGGCTCCGAGTGCCATCATCGTCAAGCGGCGCCGGATCATCGACGCTGCTCCGTCTTCGCCTGGCGTTTGCGCGCCCCGGGAATGAGCCATGTTCGAGCGACCCGGCTGGTACCCGAGGCCAAGGCCAAGGTTCGGATGACCGGGTCCTGGACCGCTTCGTGGGTTCGTCGCGTGGTTTCGGAGATGACAGTGGTGGCCTGGTCGGCTCGATCGAGGACGAGATCGACCTTGTCGAGCTCGGCGTCGGCATCGGCCACCAACTGACGGAGTTCACGAAAGGCCCCGAGCCCTTCGTCACGCAACTGGTTGGCGGTGTCCTCGAGTTTGGCCAGCGTGTTGTTCAGGTTGTTCACCGCGGTCACGAGGAAGACGGCGGTCACCACGACAGCCATGGCAACCACCAGCGCGGCGAAATCGGCAATGCTCACCGGGCGTCCTTCCACTCGTCCCGTGGGGCTCGTTCATCGATGAGGGTTCGCACCTGGACCTCGTAGCCCCGGTCGGTGGGGCGGTAGTAGCGACGTTGCTCGACCTCGGCGGGCCGATACTGCTGGGGTACCCAACCGCCGTGGTGATCATGAGGATAGTCGTAGCCTTGGCCGTGACCGAGCGTGGATGCTCCCCGATAGTGGCCGTCACGCAGGTGCATCGGGACCTCCCCCGCGGGCAGGTTCTGGACGTCGGCCATGGCTTCGGTGAGCCCCACGTACGCCGCGTTCGACTTCGGTGCCGTGGCCAGATGGACGACCGCCTGCGCCAGATTGAGCTGCGCTTCGGGCAGACCGACGAAGTCGATGGCCTGTGCAGCAGCGTTCGCCACCAGCAAGCTCATGGGATCGGCCAGTCCCACATCCTCGGAGGCCAAGATGACCAACCGACGGGCGATGAAACGTGGGTCCTCGCCCGCAGTGAGCATTCTCGCGAGCCAATACAGCCCCGCATCCGGGTCCGAACCCCGGATGCTCTTGATGAAGGCGCTGACGATGTCGTAGTGCTCGTCGCGGCCGTATCGGAGTGACTTGAGATCGGTGGCCGCCTCGGCGTGCGCGAGCCGCACGGGGATGGGACGTTCGGGGTCGTGCTCGGGTCTTTCGGCGTCCTCGGCCGCAGCCAGGGCGATCGCGACCTCCAAGGTGGTGAGCGCCTGGCGTCCGTCTCCGCCGGCACGACCGGCCAGGTACTCGACGGCGTCGGTGTCAGCCTCGGCGCGTTCGACCTCCAGACCTCGGCGCAACAAGACCTCGAGGTCCTCGTCGGTCAGGGACTCGAGTCGAAAGAGGGTGGAGCGGCTACGCAGCGGGGCGTTGACTTCGAAGAAGGGATTCTCGGTGGTCGCGCCGATCAGCACGAGGGTGCCGGTCTCGACTGCGGGCAGCAACGCGTCCTGCTGGGCCTTGTTGAAACGGTGCACCTC
>JAHECQ010000479.1:0-2823 GCA_024641625.1 Acidimicrobiales bacterium
CGAGGCACCGACTTGGGTTTCGTGGGCTCAGAACAATCGCTCGGCCCTCATTCGCGTTCCGGTCACCAGACCGGACAAGACGAGTTCGACTCGTATCGAGTACCGCGCCCCGGACCCCGCCTGCAACCCCTATCTGGCGTTCTCGGTCATCCTGGCCGCGGGCATGAAGGGCATCACCGAGGGCTACGAGCTGCCCGTGGAGACCACCGAGAACCTCTTCGAGGTCGATGCCGGCCGAGCCGCCGAGCTGGGACTCGATGCGCTTTCGGCCTCGTTGGCCGAAGCGCTCGACGAAATGGAGAAGTCCGAGCTGGTCCACGAAGCGCTGGGCGATCACATCTTCGAGTGGTTCCTGCGAAACAAGCGCAGCGAGTGGCAGGGTTACAAGGCTCACGTCAGCCAGTGGGAACTCGAACGCTACCTACCATCCTGGTAAGCCCGTGACCGCATCGCCCAACTCTGCGTCCGAGCACTTCCTGCTCCACCCCGATCCCCCGCCGGTCGACCTGGTCCGATCGCTGTCGCTGGCCGGCTACCGGTGGTCATCCACCCAGGGCCACGCCGCCGGCGAGGAGTGGACCGGCGCCATTGTGTCCGTGGTGGAAGATGCCGAACGCGGCTGGCTGCTGTGTCGAGATCTCCGACGCCGCGACGTGCCCCTCGAGCCGCTCCTCGTCCTCATTCCCGGTGATCGACTCCACGAGCTCGACGATCGCGGCGAGCTCTTCGATGATTTCCTCATCGCCCCGTTTCATCCCGCCGAGCTCGAAGCCCGACTCAAGCATCTGCTGTGGCAGGTCGGGCGGGGCGTTCGACCTGAGTTGGTCGAGTACGGACCATTGCGCCTCAACACCGAGACCTACCAGGCCCAGATCGAGGGGCGCCCGCTCGACCTCACCTATATGGAGTACGAGCTTCTTCGATTCCTGGCTGCGACCCCGGGTCGCGTCTTCAGCCGGGAGACGTTGCTGAACCAGGTTTGGGGATACGAGTACTACGGGGGCGCTCGGACCGTCGATGTTCACATCCGCCGTTTGCGAGCCAAGCTCGGCCAGGAGCACGCCAATCTCATCCAGACAATTCGTAGCGTCGGCTACAAACTCGGCCAGTCGCGCTGGGGGTAGGTCGGTCAGCCCACCGGGCCGAGCGCGTCCAGCCCACAGAACGGCCGGAGCACAGCCGGGACCGAGATGGTTCCGTCCGGCTGCTGGTGATGTTCGAAGATGGCCAACAACGTGCGGCCGACGGCGCACGCCGTGCCATTGAGGGTGTGGAGCACCTCGGTGCCCTGGTCGTGCCGGACGCGGGTGCTCATCCGTCGAGCCGAGTAGTCGGTGTAATTCGAACACGAGGTGACCTCGCGATACCGCTGCTCGGAGGGAAGCCAGACCTCGATGTCGTACTTCTTGGCCGCTGCGTTCCCCAGGTCGCCGGCGGCCACCGTGATGACACGGTACGGCATCTCGAGCTCGGAGAAGATTTCTTCCTCCACCGACCGCAGGAGTTCCAGCTCGTCCCAGGAACGATCCGGGTGGGCGTAGGTGAACATCTCGACCTTGTCGAACTGATGTACCCGGAACAGGCCCTGGGTGTCCTTGCCGTAGGTGCCCGCCTCACGCCGGAAGCAGCTCGAGTAGCCGACATAGCGACGAGGCAGCCGCTCGGCATCGAGACGCTCGCCCCGGTGCAGACCGGCCAAGCCGACCTCCGCCGTGCCCACGAGAAAGAGTCCATCTCGCTCGAGCTCGTACACCTGATGCCGGTCGGTGGGGAAGAAGCCGGCATCGACCATCATCTCCTCCCTGACCAATACCGGCGGGATGCACGGAACGAAGTCCTTGCGTACGAGTTTCGCCATCACCCACTGGACCAGACCGAACTGGAGCAGCACGGCGTCGCCCATCAGGTAGGCGAACCGGCTGCCCGACATGTTGACGGCTCGCTCGGTGTCGACGATGCCCAACTTTTCGCCGATCTCGGCGTGGGTCAACGGTGGCACAGGAACCCGTTCCCCAACCTCGGACTCGATGCGGAAATCGTCCTCGCCGCCGTCGGGAACCGATTCGTCGGCCGGATTGGGCAGCACCAACGCCAGCTCACTCAGCTCGGCGTCTGCCGCTGCAAGCAACGCTTCTGCCCGTTGGAGTTCTGCCTTCAGCCCCTGCGCCGCGTCGATGCGAGTCTGACGTTCCTCGGGTGCAGCACGACCGATGTCCTTCGAAGCCGCATTCGAGCGGGCACGAAGGTCTTCGGTCGACTGACGGGATGCACGCGCCCTGGCATCGGCAGACAGGACAGCGGCGATGGCGTCGCCGGATGCGCCCTTGCGCTCGACGCCAGTGCGATAGCCGGCTTCTTCTCGGAGGCGACGGAGGTCAATCACGGCTGAGACGGTATCCCGTTCCTGGTGGAGACTTCTGCGATGGAGCCAGGTAGGCGCACCGTTGCTGCAGCGCTCAGTAGTTGGTGTCCAGCAGTTCGCTGTCGGCGTGGGTGGCCTCGGCCCGATGCTTCAGCAGCCCACCGATGATTGCTGCTGGGGCAGCGGTGCTCATCAGGAAACCAACGGGAATGACCGCCACGAGGACGATGACAATGACGATGGCACCGATCATCGACTCAGTGTGCCCGATCCATGGGTGCGGTGCCACCCGTGGACCATCACCCGAGAAAGGCCGTGGCTTCGATCTCGACCAGAGCACCGAGCGGGAGCGCGGCAACCGCAACCGCTGAACGGGCCGGCCGATGATCGCCGAACAGTTCGGTGTAGATCGCGTTCATCTCGCCGTAGCGATCCATGTCGGTGAGGAACACGGTCGTCTT
>JAHECQ010000479.1:2833-3331 GCA_024641625.1 Acidimicrobiales bacterium
AACGACGAGCCCTCGCGTTCGAGCAGCCCGGCAAGGTTGGCGAACACCTGGCGCAGCTGCGCCTCGAAGCCGACGGCGAGCACACCGTCGACGATGCCGATCTGGCCCGAGCTGATGAGCCAGTCGCCGGCTCGGACGATGGGGGTATAGGGACCTACGGGGGTACTCATGGCTCGATACTGGCACACCAGCCCGTCAGAGCAGGCCCATCGGCCATTCCTCCGGAGCCCCCTTGGCCAACCAGGTGGCCGCAGCCACCGCGGCGAACACGGCATCGCTCCCGTTTCGGGGCAAGGAGTCGTCGGTGGTGATGTGCACGTCCACGTGCGGCATGTCCGCCGCTCGCACGATGCCAAAGCTTCGGATGGTCAAGTCGTTGATCTCACCCCGGTCATCCACGCTGATGGATTCCGACGTGACCCAGGAATAGGCCATGTGGGCGGCACCGATGCAATACGAACGCAGGATGACTTCGTCGAGCGACCGGCCACAGCGGAC
>JAHECQ010000067.1 GCA_024641625.1 Acidimicrobiales bacterium
AGTGAGCCAGTTGCGCCGCATCCTGTCTCTCGCAATTCTCTCCCGCCCGTTCGTTCATTCCCTCGCTCCAAGGAACCCCGATGAAGGTCCGTCCCAGCGTCAAACCAATGTGTGACAAATGCAAGGTCATCCGGCGTCGCCGCCGGGTGCTCGTCATTTGTGACAACCCCCGTCACAAGCAGAGGCAGGGCTGAAATGGCGCGTATCGCCGGTGTGGACATCCCTCGCGACAAGCAGGTCGAGATCGCTCTCACCTACGTGTTCGGTGTCGGTCGCACGAGCTCCAAGCAGATCCTCGAGGCATGCAGCATCGATCCTGCCACCCGCGTGAAAGACCTCACCGACGCTGAGGTTCTGGCCATCCGTGCCTACATGGATACCAACGTGCGGACCGAGGGCGACCTGCGCCGCGAGATCTCACAGGACATCAAACGCAAGATGGAGATCGGCTGCCATCAGGGCATCCGACACCGCAAGGGTCTCCCGGTGCGCGGCCAGCGCACGCAAACCAATGCCCGTACCCGTAAGGGACCGAAGCGCACCGTCGCCGGCAAGAAGAAAGCGAAGTAGTAGATCTCATGGCGAAGCCCAGCGCAGGGGGCCGTCGGCCCCGCCGCAAGGAGCGGAAGAACGTCACCTACGGCGTCGCTCACATCAAGTCCAGCTTCAACAACACGATCGTCGCCATCACCGATCAGGACGGCAACGTCCTGTCCTGGGCCTCGGCCGGCAATGTCGGCTTCAAGGGTTCTCGCAAGAGCACTCCCTTCGCCGCCCAGATGGCAGCCGAAGCGGCTGCCCGTCGGGCCATGGAGCACGGTGTACGCAAGGTCGACGTTCAGGTGAAGGGCCCTGGTTCGGGCCGCGAGACTGCCATACGTTCGATCCAGAACACCGGAATCGAAGTCACCGGTATCAAGGACGTCACGCCCGTCCCCCACAACGGATGCCGTCAGCCCAAGCGGCGTCGAGTCTGAGAGCGGAGTTTCCAATGTCTCGTTACACCGGTCCTCGTGCCCGTATCTCCCGCCGACTCGGCACCAACATCTTCGACACCCGCGGTGAGGCAGCTGCGCTCGAGAAGCGCCCGTATCCTCCTGGCGTCCACGGACGTACCCGTCGTCGCGGCAACAACAACACCGAGTACTTGTTCCAGCTGCAAGAGAAGCAGAAGGCTCGGCTGTCCTACGGGCTCACCGAACGGCAGTTCCGCCGCATCTACGAGGAAGCCTCGCGACGCACCGGAGTAACCGGCGAGAACATGCTCCGATTCCTCGAGTTGCGCCTCGACAACGTGCTCTACCGGGCCGGTCTCGGCGCCACCCGTGCGCAGGCTCGCCAATTCGTGAGCCACGGGCATGTCAACGTGAACGGCAAGCGGGTCAACATCCCCTCCTACCGAGTGCGCAAGGGCGATGTCATCGAGATTCGCGAGGCCAGTCGCAACAACCCCATCATCCAGTGGAACAAGGACGTCCTCGATCGCACTCCCCCTGCGTGGCTCGATCGTGCGGCCGATGGCCTCGGTGTCACGGTCTACAGCGAACCTCTCCGCGAGCAGATCGACGTTCCGTTGCGCGAGCAGCTGATCGTCGAGCTCTACAGCAAGTAACCCGTCCCAAAAGATCGGTTGGAAGGAAGCCCATGCTGATCATTCAGCGCCCCACCGTGGAGCAATTGGACGACGGCGAGTCGAACCAAGGCAGCTTTGCCATTGGCCCGCTCGAGCCTGGTTTCGGTCACACGATCGGCAACTCGCTGCGCCGCACGCTGTTGTCATCCATTCCCGGTGCTGCCATCACCACGGTCCGGTTCGACGACGCGTTGCACGAGTTCGACACTCTCGTCGGAGTCGTCGAAGACGTCACCGACATCATCTTGAACATCAAGGACATCGTGGTCACCTGCGAGGGTGACGGTCCGGTCACCCTGCGGCTCGATGCCCGCGGTCCCGGCGACGTCACGGCCGGCGACATCTCGTGTCCTTCGGAGGTGGAGATCCTCAATCCTGAGGTTCACATCGCCAAGCTCGATGCCAAGGGCCGTGTCGCCGTCGACCTCACCGTCGAGCGTGGTCGAGGCTGGCTGAGTTCGGATCGTCAGTCGGACAACAACATCATCGGTGTCATCCCCATCGACGCCATCTTCAGCCCGATCCGTCGGGTCTCGGTCGATGTCGTGCCCGTGCGGGTCGAGATGTCGACCAACTATGACCGCCTCTTGCTCGAGATCGAAACCGACGGGGCGATTGCCCCCCGTGATGCGCTCGCCTCCGCCGGATCGACGCTCCGGGCCCTGGTCCAACTGGTCGAGGAGATGTCCGACGAGCCGGAGGGCCTGACCCTCGGCGAGGCGCCTGCTGCAGCTTCGGGTTCCCCGGACCTCGACCTGCCGATCGAGGATCTCGACTTGTCCGAGCGTCCTCGCAACTGTCTCAAGCGGGCTCAGGTCAACAGTGTTGGTGAACTGCTCACCAAGACCGAAGACGACCTGCTCGCCATCACCAACTTCGGACAAAAGTCCCTCGACGAGGTCATCATGAAGCTCGACGAGCGAGGCTTGTCCCTCCGCGGCTCGAGGAGCTGAACATGCAAGGACGTCCACGCAAGGCTCGCCGCTTCGGCGGATCAGCCCAACACCAACGGCTGATGATGGCCAATATGGTTGCGTCGCTCGTCGCAGCCGAGGGCATCGAAACCACCGAGGCCAGGGCCAAGGCGGTACGCCCCATCGCTGAGCGGGTCATCACCAAGGCCAAGAAGGGCGGCCTGCACAACTATCGTCAGGTGCTGTCCTACCTGGGCGACGTGGAGATGACCACCAAACTCTTCGACGAGGTCGGCCCTCGGTATGTCGACCGACCCGGTGGCTACACCCGTATCCTCAAACTCGGTCCGCGGCCTGGTGACAATGCGCCGATGGCTCGGATCGAACTGGTCTGACCACTTCCGATCGAGTGGGGCTGTCGCGAATCAGCTCGAAAATCTGACGCTCTTCGACGATCTGCCGATTGATCGGGGGCCGACGTGCCGGATCAGGCTCGACATTGCCTACGACGGCACCGACTTTCGTGGTCTCGCGCCCAATGTGGGCGTGCGCACAGTCGTTGGCGAACTGCAACGCGTGCTGACGCCATACCTGGGTCGGGTCCCGGACATCGTCATGTCCGGGCGTACCGATGCCGGGGTGCATTCATCGGGTCAGGTGCTGTCGTTCGACGCCCCCGTGCGGGCGGCAGACCCCGAACGAATTCGCCGTATCGTCACCACTCGACTCGGGCCCGAGGTGGTTGCCCGGTCGTGCCAGGTCGTTCCCGAGACGTTCTCGGCCCGGTTCTCCGCGACCGGCCGCCACTACCGATACACCATCCTCAATCGTTCGATGCCCGACCCGTTCCTTGCCCGTTACACGTGGTGGGTGCCCGAGCATCTCGACCTGGCGTCGATGCGGCTGGCCTGCGATCCCCTGATCGGCGAGCACGACTTCTCGTCATTCTGTCGGCGACCCAAGGACCGCAGCGGCGCGGAGCATTCGCTGGTCCGCCGGGTCGAGTCGGCCCGTTGGAATGCAGTTGGGGACGATCTCCTTCGCTTCGAGATTGCGGGGCCCGCCTTCTGTCACCAGATGGTCAGGAGCATCGTGGGATTCCATGTTGCCGTTGGTCGAGGCCGTCGCTCCGCCGGCGAACTTCGCGCCGTTCTGCGGGCTCGCGACCGTAACGCCGCGGAAAACCCTGCGCCTCCCCACGGCCTTGATCTCTACGGTGTCGCCTACGACTCGTAGCGACCGTTGGTCGCCCTCGGCTCGGGCCCCGGCGGTGTGCCTCGGAACCGGACGGTGTATCTCGGAACGAAACAGTGCGCAGAAGTCAAGTATTTCGCCCGAGAGGGTCGACCGTTCGGTTGGAGCGCGCCGATGAGCGCCGTATCCTTGCCCTTCGGTCTAGTGGGGCCCCGCTGTGCCCCGACATTCCAGAGCAGGTATCCGTGAAGACGTACACACCGAAAAAGTCCGAGATCGAGCGCCAGTGGTATGTGGTGGACGCAGAGGGACTCACCCTCGGTCGCATGGCCACCGAGGTGGCTCGGGTGCTGCGAGGCAAGCACAAGCCGACCTTCGCCCCGCACATGGACATGGGCGATCACGTCATCGTGATCAATGCGTCGAAGGTGGTGCTCACGTCCAACAACACGAGTGCCAAGGCCGACACCAAGTTGGTGCACCGCCACTCGGGCTACCCGGGGGGACTCACGACCTTCACCTATGGCCAGTCGCTCGAACGTCGTCCGGCCGACACGGTCCGCAAGTCCATCACCGGCATGCTTCCGAAGAATCGGCTCGGTCGTCAGCTCGCCACCAAGCTCAAGGTCTACGCCGGGCCTGAGCATCCGCATTCGGCTCAGATGCCGACTGTGCTCGATATCCCCGGCGCCCGTCGTGAGGTCATGTCATGAGTGCCATTCAGTCCACCGGTCGCCGCAAGCAAGCCGTCGCCCGGGTTCGTCTTCGACCCGGCACCGGCCAAATCACGGCCAACGGTCGGACATTCGACGACTATTTCCCCTCAGCGGTCCACCGACGCCTCATCACCGAACCTCTTCGGGTGACTGACCAAGAAGAGGCCTTCGACATCGACGTCACACTCCACGGCGGCGGCCTCTCGGGACAAGCCGGCGCATTCCGCCTCGGCATCTCCCGCGCCCTCATCACCGTCGACCCGGATGTGCGGCCGGCAGTGAAGGCCGAAGGTCTGTTGACCCGAGATCCCCGCAAGAAGGAATCGAAGAAGTACGGCTTGAAGAAGGCCCGAAAGGCGCCTCAGTACAGCAAGCGTTGACCCGGTGGTGCATCCTCGTTTCGGAACCGATGGCGTCCGCGGGGAAGCCAACCGAGAGCTGACACCCGAGGTTGCTCTGGCCCTCGGTCGGGCTGCGGCCGAGATTCTGGTCGATGGCGGTTCGAGAGTGCTGATCGGCCGGGACACCCGTCGGTCGGGGCCGATGCTCGAGGCGGCCTTGGCCGCCGGATACACCGCGGCCGGCGTTGATGTCGAGCTGCTCGGCGAGGTGCCGACGCCTGCAGTGGCCTGGGTCGCTGCACGCGATGGATTGGCGGCGGCCATGATCTCGGCTTCCCACAACCCCTTCGCTGACAACGGCATCAAGTTGTTCGCGCCCGGCGGCCTCAAGCTTTCCGATGCACTCGAGGCGCAGATCGAGCGGCGTTTCCACGAACTCCTCGAAGGCGGACCCACCGGTGGGGTAACCGGCGCTGCCATCGGCCAGATCCGCTTGTCCAACCACGCGACGGAGTGGGCCGATGCCGTGGTCGGCTCGCTCGATGGGCGTGATCTGCGGGACACTTCCATCGTCATCGACTGCGCCCACGGTGCGGCAAGTGCACTGGCGCCGGGCATCTTCGCTCGTTTGGGTGCCGGCGTCACGGTGATTGGTGCAGAACCTGACGGCATCAACATCAACGAGGGGTTCGGCTCGACGCACCCGGACCGACTCTGTAGCGCAGTCGTCGAACGCCGGGCCGAGCTCGGTCTGGCGTTCGACGGCGATGCCGATCGCCTCATCGCCGTCGACCATCGAGGTCGGATCATCGACGGCGATCACATCTTGGCCATCTTGGCCACCGACTGGAAGCAGGCGGGTCGGCTGGCCAACGACACCGTCGTGGTCACCGTCATGTCGAACCTGGGATTTCGCCTGGCCATGGCCGACCAGGGCATTGCCGTGGTCGAAACCGGTGTTGGTGATCGCTATGTGCTCGAGGCATTGAACCGGGGCGGCTACTCACTCGGGGGCGAACAGTCCGGCCATGTCATCTGCCGCGACCTCGCCACGACGGGCGACGGTGTGCTGGCCGCCGTTCAGTTGGTCGACACCGTACGCCGCTCGGCACAGACGCTGGCCGAGTTGTCGGACAGCGCCATGACCACCCTTCCACAGGTGCTCAAGAACGTGCGTCTGGCGCAACGGGATCCCCTGGCGGTCGAGCGACTTGCCGTCGCGGTGGCCGAGGCCGAGGCCGAAATGGGGGGTGAGGGGCGGGTCTTGGTTCGCTCTTCGGGCACCGAGCCGCTGATCCGCATCATGGTAGAACATCCCATTGCTGCAACGGCCGAGGCGGTGTGCGACGCTCTAGTCTCGAGGGCTGAGAGGCTTCTGGGCACCTGACCACGGCCACCCGAGACGATCTGCGCGAACCCCTCAGCATGGGCATCCCCGGTGCCGATCGTGAGAGGGATCGAGCAGGGCAAGGGAGCGAGACGCGAAATGTGCGGAATCATTGCAATTGTGCGCCGTCGGACGACGAGGACCGCGCCAACCTCGGCAGAACTGCTCGGCGGGTTGACCGAGGCGCTGAACGTCATCCCGGTGGCGCCCGTCATCTCGGCCGATGGTCTGGGTCTCGCAGCCGAGCGCCTGGCCGATGTCGATCGTCTGCTTCGGGGCGAGGCCGGCCTGCGTTCGATGCTCGACGATTCGGGACTCGTGCCCGCGATCGAGGCCGAACTGACCCAGATCAACAATGCATTGTCCAACCTCGAGAAGCACCTCGACGTGGAGGGCGATCGAGTTCAGGATCTGGAGGCGGTGAACGCGGCGATGATTCGGGCCAAGGACGGTGCTTGGGCGATCGAGCGCGATCGTCTGCGGACCGCTCGTGAGGTCGCCGCACTGGCCGGCAAGCACCCCTCCGGCGCTTCGGTGGCCGCATTCTTGAGCATGCAGCAAGCGCTGAGCGCACTCGATCGTCTCGAGGTTCGCGGTCGCGACAGCGCCGGACTCCATGTCCTGGTGCGAAACCATGGTCTCGCTCTCGAATCCGACGTGATCTCGGGCCTGCTCGGGCAGCGGGTGCTCGATGGGCTGTTCACGCACAACTCGGTCCGCACCCCGGACGGTCACCTGTCCTTCGTCTACAAAGCGGCGGCAGAAATCGGCGAACTGGGCGACAACACGAAGGCAATGCGGGCTGCGATCGCTTCGGACAGCCTGCTTCGAACGGCCTTGGCCAGCGAGGACGCCGAGGTCACCGTGCTCGGCCACACTCGTTGGGCATCGGTCGGCATCATCTCCGAACCCAACGCCCATCCGGTCAACAGCGAAGAGGTGGGTGCAGCCCCCGGCCCCTACGTGACCGCCACCCTCAACGGCGACGTCGACAACTTCGCCGACCTGATCGCCGCTGAACGGTTGCGGATCGCCGGGGAGATCACCACCGATGCGAAGGTCATCCCGACGCTCGTCTCGCGATATCTGGCCGAGGGTGATCAACTCGACGAGGCGGTTCGCCGGGCCGTGTCGCAGTTCGAGGGATCGGTGGCCATCGGCGTGAGTACTGCCGACGCCCCCGCCGATGTCCATCTGGCTCTCCGAGGCAGTGGTCAGGGCGTGTTCATCGGACTGTGTGAGGACGCCTTTGTGGTTGCCTCCGAGCCTTATGGCGTGGTCGAGGACGCCTCGCGCTACTTGCGCATGGATGGCGAGACGCCGGCTGACCCGGACAATCCGGTCGGAAGCCAGGGCCAGATCATCCGCATCAACGGTGCGTTGGCCGGCGAACCTTCGGGCATCAGCCGGTTCAGCTACGACGGCTCGATGCTTCCGGTGGCGGAGGGGGAGTGGAAGACACCCGACGTCACGACCCGCGACATCGACCGCGGCGACTACGAGCACTTCCTGTTGAAGGAGATCTCGGAATCACCGCTGTCGTTCGCCAAGACGCTGCGGGGTCGCCTGGTTGACACCGGGGAAGGCCTGGAGGTGCGCCTGCCCCCCGAGGCCATGCCGGCATCGATCGCAGCCCGGATTCAGTCCGGCGAGATTCGACGCATCGAGGTCATCGGGCAGGGCACGGCCGCAGTCGCCGGACAAGCAGCCACTGCTGCGTTCGATTGGGCGCTTCGGGGCTCGAACATACCGATCCGTGCGATCACGGCAACGGAACTCTCGGGTTTCGATCTGCGCGACGACATGTCCGACACACTCGTGATCGCCATCAGCCAGTCCGGCACCACGACCGACACCAACCGCACCGTCGACCTGGTTCGCAATCGTGGGGGAGTGGTGCTCGCCATCGTGAACCGTCGTGGGTCGGATCTGGTCGACAAGGCCGACGGCGTCCTGTACACCTCCGATGGACGCGATGTCGAGATGAGTGTCGCCTCGACCAAGGCGTTCTACGCGCAGATTGCCGCCGGGTTCCTCCTCGCAGTCGGGGTTGGGGCGATGGTCCCTACTGCGCTGCTGTCCCCTTCGGATCGGCAGTCGTTGTTGCGCTCGCTGCGCGACCTGCCCGAGGCGATGACCCGCACGCTGGCCAAGCGTCCCGCGATTGCCGCAGCGGCATCGCGCCATGCTCCGAGCAGGCGATACTGGGCAATGGTCGGCAACGGAGCCAACGCGGTGGCCGCCCGAGAGCTTCGAATCAAGCTGAGTGAGCTGTGTTACAAGTCGATCGCCTGCGACATCACCGAGGACAAGAAGCACATCGACTTGTCGTCGGAGCCCATGATCCTGGTGTGTGCTGCCGGCCTGGTGGGCTCGAATGCCGACGATGTGGCCAAGGAAGTGGCCATCTTCCGAGCCCACAAGGCCGCCCCGATCGTCATCGCCACCGAAGGCGAGAATCGGTTCTCGGCCGCGCTCGAGGTGATCACGGTTCCCGATGTCCATCCGCTGCTGGCATTCGTCCTCTCCACCATCGTCGGTCATCTGTTCGGGTACGAGGCGGCACTTGCCATCGACGCCTCGGCTCGTCCCCTGCGGGAAGCCCGGGGAGCCATCGAGCGCTATGTAGCGGTCTCGGGAGATGAATGGTTCGAGTCCTTCGGTGCCGAGATCGATCCTCACGCCTCTCGGTTCTTCGAACTGTTGCGCTCGGGTACGTACAACGGTCACCTCGAAGCATCGACGGCCACTCGCTTGGCCACGTTGCTGCGGTTCGCCACGGGTGTCGTTCCGTTCGAGTCCTACCAAATGGAGATGGGCAAGGTCGGGACACCGGGCGTGATCGTCGAGGATCTGGCGCATGCGCTGACCGCCGCCATCGAGGAACTGACCCGCCCGGTCGATGCGATCAAGCACCAGGCCAAGACCGTCACCGTGGGCATCTCCCGGGCCGACGAGAGCCTCTTGCAGGCCGAACTCATCCAGAACGTACTGGCCACCGGTTGCCCCCGCGACCGACTCAGCTACCGGACGCTCCGGTCACTCGCCGCGCTCGGCCCGGCGGTGGCCGAAGTGGTCGGCTACACGCGCTACCGCATCGAGGGCAATCCGAGTCGAGAGGCCCAGCTCTCGGTGGTGGACAAGGCGGGTATCGCTGCGGCGTTGCCGTCGAGGGTCGAGCGCGATCCGACGCTGCGAGGCACCAAGCACCGAGTGGCGGTCGAGCGCGAACCGCTGGTCACCGTCGGCTCCGATGGGCGAGTCGTCATGATCGTTCCCGAGGTGAAGGACGGCGAGTCGACCGGGCTCACGCTCTGCCACCTGCGCCTCAACCCCGACCTCGGTGCTGCGGCCGCCCGTTCGGTGCTGCAGGGCTACCACAACCGGTATCGCCAGTTGGTCGATGTCGTCACCGAACGCCAGCCCAGTTTCCGAGAAGATCTGCTGGCCGAAGTGCCAACCATCGAGTTGCTCACGGCGCCCATTTCCGAGGTCGCTGCCCGCTGGAACTAGCCGATTCGGTCCGACGGCTAGCCTGGGGTCGTGAACGAGCCCATGAAACTTGCGTTGGATCGCTTGGGTGGCCTGTTCAACGGATCGCGTGCGTTGAGCGCGGTCGAGGGTCGTCGCCTCGACCCCGATGTCGTCGCCGGCCTGTCCGAGGAGGCGCTGTGGGCCTTGGCCCGCAACGGTGACCTCGATCGGTGCGCGACCCGATTGGTCGAGTTGGTCATCGGCGGAACGCTCGACTCCCTGGAACCTTGGGAGGTCACCGAGTTCCTCGTCGGCGAGGGTTGGGCCGGCTGGTCGGACGGGCAACGGGGCGCCTTGCTCGGCTGCTTCGACGCCTGGTGGCAGACGTTGCTCCACTTCCACCCCTACACGCCTGGAGTCGACGTCGCGCTTGCGGCGTTGGCCCAGTTCGATGAGCCACTGATTCGATGGCTGCAACCGCTCCTCGAGGGATTGGATGGTCCGGGGGCGGAGCACTTGGCCGATCTCGTCATCGGCCGGCTGTCGAGCCCCGGATGGGACCGGCGTCCTGACCGGCGGCTGCAAGTGTTGGCTTGGTCCGGAACCGAACCGGTCGTGCTCGGTCTGACGCTGGTCGGTGGCGTCCATCTGTCCGATGGACGACTGGGGCGCGCCCTGGACCGCATGCTCGGGTCGGACGACTCCACATCATGATCCCTGTCGTCACCCCGGACCAGATGCGTCGCATCGACCGAGCTGCAGCCGAATCACAACGGCAACTGATCGATCGGGCGGGTTGGCAGGTGGCTGCGGCCGCTCGTCGAATGCTGGGCGGCAGCTATGGGCGGCGGGTCACCGTATTGGCCGGCAGGGGCAACAACGGAGCTGATGGTCGGGTGGCGGCGGAGGTGTTGAGACGATGGGGCATGCGGTGCGAGGTGTTGGCTGCGGAGGAGCTTCCGGCTCGATGGTCCAGTTCGACGTCGCGGGATCTGGTCATCGACGCGTGCTACGGAACCGGATTTCGTGGTGAGTTTCACGCCCCCGACGTGGGCGACGTGCCGGTGCTTGCCGTCGACATTCCCTCAGGCGTCGACGGGCTGTCGGGCGCAGTGTCCGGATCTGCGCTGCGGGCGCAACTGACCGTGACCTTTGTCGCTCCGAAGCCAGGTCTCCTCCTCGGCCCCGGAGCGTTGTTCGTCGGCGATCTGCAGGTGGCCGACATCGGGCTCCCGACGTCGCCCCCGGGGGAGCAAGGCACCCGCTGGTGGTTCCAGGAGTCGGATGCCGCGACGATGTGGCCGCGGCGGGCCACCGAGGCGCACAAATGGTCCGGCGCAGTGTGGGTGGTCGGCGGCTCGCCCGGCATGACGGGAGCGCCGCAACTTGCCGCGCTCGGAGCGGCCCGTGCGGGGGCCGGATACGTTCGTTGGTCGGTCCCGGGCTCGGACGCCATCGGCTCCCACCTCGTGCCCGAGGCCGTGGGCTATCGGCTGAGCGAACCGGATTGGGCCGACACCGTCTTGGCATCAGCCGACCGGTTCGGGGCGCTGTTGCTTGGGCCGGGCCTCTCGCTCGACGAGCGAACGATGTACAACACCGCTCGGCTGATCGAACGGTGGCCCGGACCGTTGGTCGTCGACGCCAGTGGTCTGGCGGTGCTCGGTGCCGGCGCCTCGACGTCGGCGGCGACTTCCGCCGCCCTCGCTGGTCGCCGGGTTCCGGCGGTACTCACCCCCCACGACGGCGAGTTCGTGCGCATCGGCGGCTCGCTGGGCGACCGACTCTCGGGTGCCGAGGAGCTCTCGGCCCGTCTGGGTTCGGTGGTGCTGTTGAAGGGTCCGACGACGCTCGTGGCCGAACCTCGAGGTTTCACGTGGTTCTGCACCTCGGGCGATGAGCGCCTGGCGACTGCCGGATCGGGTGACGTCCTGGGCGGTGTCATCGCAGCGGCTCTCGCCATGGGGATGTCACCAGGGAGCGCGGCGGCCGCCGGGGCCACGGTTCACGGCGTTGCCGGCCGGGCGGGACCACCGGTTGGACTACTGGCCGGCGACCTACCGGCGCTCGTGTCGACCGTGCTCAGCCGCCTCGTTCGATGAGCCTGCCGGTCGGGCCCCGTTGTGTCGGCGGCCGTTGTTCTCCACGAAGTGTTGGCTTCGACGAGGTGGAGACTCGTCCCTCGTGTGACGACCTCCCTACAGTGGCGGGATGATCACTGATGTACCCGGCGTGCGCGTCGGGCATTGGACGAACCTGGAAGCCCGCACCGGCTGCACAGCGGCGATCCTGCCCGAAGGAACCGTGGCCTCCGGCGAGATTCGCGGAGGAGCGCCGGCAACCCGGGAGTTCGCGCTGCTCGATCCACTGCGCACGGTCGGATCGGTCGATGCGGTCCTGTTGTCCGGAGGCTCCGCCTTCGGACTGTCGGCCGGCTCGGGTGTTGCCGAGTGGCTCGAGGAACGCGGGCGCGGGTTCGAGACGGCGCACGGTCGGGTGCCGATCGTGATCGGCATGAGCCTGTATGACCTCGGCGTCGGCGATGGCTCGATTCGGCCGGGTCCTGCCGAGGGTCGGTCGGCCGCTGAGTCCGCCGTCGATGGCCGGGTTCCCCTGGGACTCGTGGGGGCGGGAACGGGAGCCACCGTCGGGAAGTGGGCGGGGAGGGATCAGGCAACACCCGGTGGTCTCGGTGGCGCGACCTATCGACAGGGCGATCTGATCGTGAGCGCAATGGTGGCCGTCAACGCCATTGGTCGCATCGATGATGGTTCCACCCTCGTCGATCCCGGCCCCCCGGCGTTCAAGGCAGAGGACGAGGAGCAGACC
>JAHECQ010000068.1 GCA_024641625.1 Acidimicrobiales bacterium
CGAGAAACGATTCGTCATCATCGGTGGCGGTCCCGGGGGTACTGCGTGTGCCACCCACGCGGCGCGTTACGGCGCGCACGTCACCCTCATCGAGAAGGACATCGTTGGTGGTGCGGCGCATCTGCTCGACTGCATTCCGTCCAAGGCGATGATCGCCACCGGTGGCGCAATGGCGATGATGAACCACGCCGCGGAGATGGGGTTGGCCCAGGTCACGGTCAGTCTCGACTTCGACGCGTTGCGCGAACGTATCCTGGAGATCGAGGACCGGCTGGAGCATTCGGTGAGGAGTCTGCTCGAGAGCCAGCAGGTCGACATCATCGAGGGCATCGGAACCATGACCGGCCCGAACACCGTTGCCGTGCAACACAACGATGGCACGACATCCACCCTCGAGGCCGACGTGATCGTGCTGGCCACGGGCAGCCGACCGCGAATTCCCGAGTGGGCTCCGATCGACGGAGTCCGAGTGCTGAGCACCCGTGATGCCTATCCGCCACCCGAACTGCCCGAGAAGCTGATCGTGATCGGTTCAGGTGTCACCGGTGTCGAGTTCGTTCACATGTTCCGCAGCTTCGGTTCCGATGTCACCCTCATCGTCAGCCGGCAGCAGGTCCTGCCGGACAAGGATCCCGAGGTGGCCTCGGTGCTCGAGCAGAGCTTCATCGACCGCGGGGTCAGACTTTTCATGGGTGCCCGTGCCCAAACGATCGAGGTCGAAGGATCGACCGTGAAGGTCTCTTGCGACGATGGCCGGATTGCAGTCGGATCCCATGCGCTGCTGGCCATCGGCTCCATTCCGAACTCCGAAGCGCTTGGCCTCGAGGCAGCCGGCATCGAGACCGAGCGGGGCTACGTGAAGATCGACCACAACTGCCGCAGCAGCGTGCCGCACATCTACGCGGCCGGTGACCTGTCGGGCAAGCTCCCGCTCTCCTCGGTCGCCACCACCCAAGGTCGCAAGATCGCCGAGCACGCCATGGGGTTGCATGCCGGTCCGCACCGACACCTCGACTACGAGAAGGCGGCATCGGCCATCTTCACCGATCCCGAGATCGCCGATGTCGGGCTGGCCGAAGCCGATGCCTTCGCCGAGGGGCGCAAGATCCGGGTCACCAAGGTCCCGTTCTCGATGTCGGCCAAGGCCCTCATCAACAACGACAGTCGAGGTTTCGTGAAGATCGTGTCCGACCCGGCGACCGGGGTCGTCCTGGGTGGCTCGATCGTGGGCCGTCACGCCGCCGAGCTGATCTCGGTACTGGCGTTGGCCGTCACCGCCGGACTCCGAGTGACCGATCTGGTCGAATCACTCTTCGTCCATCCGGCGTTGGCCGAGGTGCTCGGCGAGGCGGCCGAGTAGTCGACTACTCGATCCGGGCCACGACGTCGCCACCACCGACCGAGTCGCCGGCGGCGACCTTGATCTCGGCGACCTTGCCCGCTTTCTCGGCGGTGACGTTGTTCTCCATCTTCATGGCTTCGAGAACGACGATCGTGTCACCCACGGCAACCTCTTGACCGACCTCGACGGAGACCTTGACGATCGTCCCCTGCATGGGCACGGTCACGTCGCCCGACCCCGACCCGCCGGCGCCGCCACCGGCAGCCGCCCGACGTTTCGGCTTGCGGGCCCCGCCCGCCGGACCCGAGGCGGCCATGGCCGACTCGGGCATCCACACCGAGACCGCGAAGCGCTTGCCGTTGACCTCGACGTCGACGTCGCGCCGAACCTTTGGTTCGGTGTCGTCTTCTCCGGCTGGTGCAGCCTTCACCGAGGCAATCGACGAGAGGTCGAGGACCTCCTCGACCCACTTGGTCGAGTGTTCGGCCGCCTGGAAGTCGGGATGTTCGAGGATGGCGAGGTCGGCTGGGATGGTCGTGGCGATGCCCTCGATCTCGAACTCGCGCAAGGCGCGGATGGTGCGAGCGATGGCCGTCTGTCGGTCGGCGCCCCAACAGATCAGCTTGCCCACGAGGTTGTCGTAGTACTGGCTGATCTCGTCGCCGGCCTCGTAGCCGCCGTCCCACCGCACACCGAACCCGGAGGGCACACGAAGCTTGTTGATCGGGCCGGGGGAGGGGAGGAAGGCTCCGCCGGCCGGATCTTCGGCGTTGATACGGACTTCGATGGCATGACCGGTCAGCACCACGTCGTCCTGGGTGAACGGGAGTGCACCCCCATCGGCAACGTGGAGCTGCAGCGCCACGAGGTCGAGTCCGGTGACCAGCTCGGTGACCGGGTGTTCGACCTGGAGACGGGTGTTCATCTCGAGATAATGGAAGGCACCATCCTCGTAGAGGAACTCGACGGTGCCGGCGTTGGTGTAGTCGCAACCCAACGCGACCTTGACCGCAGCCTCACCCATTGCCGTGACGATCTCGTCGGGAAGTCCCGGGGCCGGGGCCTCCTCGATGAGCTTCTGGTGGCGACGTTGAGCCGAGCAGTCGCGCTGACCGAGATAGACGCCGTTGCCGTGGCTGTCGCACAGGACCTGCACCTCGACGTGGCGCGGTTTGGTGAGGTACCGCTCGAGGTAGCACTCGTCACGTCCGAAGTAGGCGAGCGCTTCGCGTTGGGCGGACTCGAATTGCGCTGCGGCCTCGTCGGCCCGGTGCACGACCTTCATGCCGCGACCGCCGCCGCCGAAGGCCGCCTTGATCGCCACCGGCCAGCCGTGATCGTTGCCGAAGGTCGTGATGTCCTTGGGGTCCGAGATGAACTCGGTGACGCCGGGTACGCCGTGTACGCCCACCTTCTCGGCGGCTTCACGGGCGCTGATCTTGTCGCCCATCACCTCGATGGCGGCCGGCGGTGGGCCGATGAAGGTGATGCCCATCTCGGTGATGGCCCGGGCGAAGTCGGCGTTCTCGGAGAAGAACCCGTAGCCCGGGTGGACCGCCTGGGCACCGGATTGCCGGATCGCCGACAGGATGGCCTCGGTGTTCAGGTAGCTCTCGGCCGCCGTCTGACCCCCGAGCGCGTAGGCCTCGTCGGCGATACGAACATGGAGTGCGTCCCGATCGAGCTCGGAGTAGACAGCGACCGTCCCGATACCAAGCTCCTTGCAGGCCCGGATCACCCGGACGGCAATTTCGCCTCGATTGGCGACGAGGACCTTGTCGAACGATGGCTTTGGCAGTGACGGTGGGTTCAGCACGCCCGTAATGTAGGCCGAGATGAGTAACGATGGGGAAGTCAAGGGCCCGGCCGGTACGAGATTTTTGACAATCGAGGTCGTCGAGGAGACCGGATCCACCAACCGGGACCTGCTCGATGCCGCCTCCGAAGGGGCGCCCGAGGGTCGGGTACTGGTCACCGACCATCAGACCGCAGGCCGCGGGCGACAGGGTCGAACCTGGCACGATCAGCCGGGTTCGTCGCTGCTGTGCTCGGTGCTGTTGCGTCCGGACCCGGCATGGGCCAGTCTGATTCCGCTGGCCACCGGGCTGGCGGTGGTAGCCGGCGTCGCCTCCACCGCTGGTGTCACCCCCGTGCTGAAGTGGCCGAACGACGTGCTCGTCCAGACCGGGCCGAGTGGGACCATTCCGAACGAGCGAAAGCTCTGTGGCATTCTGGCCGAGGCCACCGGGAGCGCCGATGCGCTGGTGGTGGTGGTCGGGTTCGGCATGAACCTTCGGTTGCCGGCTGACCTCCCCCGCGACATCGCCGATCGTTCGGTCGACCTGGCTTCGTTGACCGACCATCCGTTCGACCGCTTGGGCGTGCTCGAGTCAGTGCTCGTCGCACTCGAGGACCGGCTTGCGCAACTCGAACAGGGAGGGATCGACGCATTGCTCGAGGAGTACCGGGCCCGATGTGCGAGCCTCGGCCGTCGAGTCCGCTTCGAAACCCCACGGGGCCCACTGCAGGGCACCGTGGTGGACATCGACCGCTCGGGCGCTCTGGTACTCGAGGATCCCGCGGGGATCCGTCATGTGCTGACGGCAGGCGAGGCGCATCACCTCCCTTGAGTCGAGACGCGCCGGGCAAATGGCTCATGTCGCTGGGTCGGTTGGTCGATGGAAGTCTGTCATGCATTCCCATTGCCCCCCTCGAAGTCGCCGGCGCGCCTTGTGCGCCGGCCTTCTGACGATCCTGGCCGCCACGGTCACGCCGCTCGGAACGATGGGCGTCGCCGGCCAGGAAACGACCGCCACCACCGTCCCTGCTCCGACGACGGCTCCCCCCTCGACCACCGCCCCCACTCCGACGACCGGCCAGTCGCGGTCACCGGGGGGCGCCGGCGACGTGACCACGACGACCTCGGACCCTGCGGGCACGCCGGTCACCAACCCCGACGGCACGCCGGTCACCAACCCCGACGGCACGCCGGTCACCATGGCACCGGACAAGGCCTCGGGTGAGCAGCCACCGGACGCCACACCGCCGGTCGTCGACGTGACCATTCCGCCTCGCACGAACGACAAGTACGCCAATCAGAACCCCTTCGTCGGAAACCGCGTGCTGATCAGCAACGTCATCGAGGCCCGGGCGAAGGTCATCGCAGCCGAACAGGCGCACAACGACGCCATTGCGTTGGTGAAGGTGATGCGTCTGCGGCAAAAGGCGTTGACGGCCGAACGCGAAGCGCTCGATGCGCAGGTCGCAGAGAACCTCTCCCGGCTCGAGGTCGCCAGGCAACGCTTGAACGCAAGGGCACTCACTGCCTTCGTCGAGGGCGGAGCGGCCGACCTCGCCGGCACCCTCGGTTCGGTGGTGGATGGAGAAGGGGCGATGGAGTACGAGGTACAGAAGACGCTCGTCGAGACCGTTTTCGAGTCGGATGAGGCAGCCATCGATGACTTCACCCGCATTCGCTCGACACTCGATGCCCAGTCGATGAGTCTGCTCGAGCGAAGCCGAGTGCTGGTCGACACGATGAACGACGTCGTCGCCGACGTGGAACTCAGAGCCGTCGAGGCCGAACAGGCCAGACGCGAACTCGAGGCCTTCGAAGCAGGCAGCCAGATCTATATCGAAGGCGTGGTGTTCCCCATCGAATGGCCCTACGAAATCCCGTTGATCGATTCCTGGGGGTTCCCGCGCATGATGGGTTCCGCCGACGCACATTGGCACGAGGGCATCGACATCTTTGCCCCTGAGGGCACGCCGTTGCTGGCCACCGAACGCGGCATCGTGACCAAGATCGGCTCCGGTCGTCTCGGGGGTCTTCGCCTGTGGCTTCGGGGCGAGTCGGGAACGGATTGGTACTACGCCCACCTCTCCGGATTCGTCCGCGGGCTCACCGAAGGCCAGCTCGTCGAGGCAGGCGATGTCATCGGCTACGTCGGCGACACCGGCAACGCGGTGGGCACGCCGTTCCACCTCCACATGCAGGTCCACCCCAACGGCGGTGATCCGGTCAATCCCTATCCGCTCCTCAAGGTGGTGTCGGATCGCGAGATCGCAGCCCGCGAGCAGGAGGCTCTCGAAGGCAACTGACAACTCAGCGCAACGCCCGGGCGGTATAGCGCCCCCCGCTTCGCTCGAGCTGCACCGGCATGGCGAACACTTCGGACATGACCTCGGCGTTCAGCGTCGGTCCGATGGGTCCGGTGGCCACGACGGCGCCCCCTCGAATGGCCAGCACGTGGGTGCTCGTCGGAGGGATGTCCTCGACATGATGGGTCACGAGCACCGACGCCAGCTTGTCGGTGGCGAGGCCGATCAGCGTCGAGACCAGCTCCTCGCGACCGGCGAGGTCGAGTCCGGCAGTGGGTTCGTCGAGCAGGAGCAGGGCCGGATCGTTGACCAGCGCTCGGGCCATGAGCACGCGCTGACGTTCACCTGAGCTGAGTGTGGCGAAGCTTCGGTCGGCGAACCCGTCGAGCCCGACTCGGTCGAGTGCCCTGAGCGCGGCGCTCGTGTCAGCCTCGGTATAGGTGTGCCACCAGGGCTCGAGCGCCCCGGTTCGTCCGCATTTCACCACCTCCTCGGCGGTGAGTCGGCCCCGCAGCTGGGCGGCCAACCCGGCCGAGGCCAGTCCGATCCGGGCGCGTAGCGGGCGGACGTCGACCCGACCCAACTCGAGCCCGAGCAGGTGAAGCGAGCCCGATGATGGATGCAGCTGCAGCCCGGCCAGCCGGACGAGTGTGCTCTTGCCGCTGCCGTTGGGGCCGACGATCACCCAGTGCTGGGCGGTTTCGACGGTCCATGACAGCTTCTGGAGGATGGGGCGGCCATCGATGACCACGGAGACATCGGTGAGCGAAAGCAGGGCAGCTGAGGTCGGATCCATACGGCGGTCGAAGCTAGCTGCTCTGGCCCACTATCCTCGACCGGAGTGTCCACTCTGTTCGGCCTGATCGTGATCTTGTTGCTCGTGGCCGCAACCGGGCTTTTCGTGGCGATCGAATTCGCACTCCTTGCCGCCGACCGGTCTCGGCTCCACGCGCGCGCCGAGGCCGGTTCGAGGCCCGCTCGGTTGGTGCTCAACGCGCTGAAGCGACTTTCCTTCTACCTCGCCGGTGCACAGCTGGGGATCACGATGACCAGTCTGATGCTCGGTTTTCTGGCGGAACCGCTCGTCGGCCATCTCATCGACCCCTTGGTGGTCGGTCTCGGCGGCACGGGCGGCTCGACCCTGTCGGTCGTGATCGCACTCCTCATCGCCACCGTCTTCTCGATGGTGGTCGGCGAACTGATCCCGAAGAATCTGGCGATTGCCAAACCCGAAGCCGTTGCACTCACGGTCACGCCGATCGTGACCGTCATCTTCACCGTGTTCGGACCGATCGTGCGACTCTTCAACGGGGTGGCGAACTGGGCCGTTCGCCTGCTCGGTGTGGAGCCGCAGGAGGAGCTGACCGCCGTGCGTTCGCTCGAGGAGCTCGAGTACCTGATCCGGGCGTCGGGCGAGACGGGATCGCTGGGAACCGAGGAACTGAACCTGCTTCGCCGCACGCTGCGTTTCGGCGACAAGACCGCGGCCGAGGCACTCACGCCTCGGGTACACCTGGAAGCCGTGTCGATCGATGCCACGGTGGGCGACGTCCACGAGCTCGCGCTGTCGACCGGTCACAGTCACTACCCGGTGTTCGGAGAGGATTTCGACGACGTGCGCGGCGTCGTGTCGGTCACTGCTTTGTTCGATCTGCCGGTGAAGGCCCGACGCAATGCCCCGGTGGCCGATCTCATGACCGAAGCCCACGTGGTGCCCGAGACCCGCGGGCTGCTCGATCTGCTCGACGACTTCCGTGAGTTGGGGGCCGAACTGCTCATCGTCATCGATGAGCACGGCGGAACGGCCGGCGTGATCACCCTCGAGGACGTCCTGGAGGAGATCACCGGCGACATCGATGACGAGTACGACGTCGAGGCACCGCTGACCGTGGTCCGTCCCGGTATCTCCGTCGTCGCGGGGACTCGAACCGCTGACGAGGTCGATGACGTCAGCGGGTTCACGATGCCCGAGGGCGGCTACGAGACCATCGCCGGCTTCATGCTCGATGTCTTCGGCCACATTCCCGTCGCCGGAGAGCAGCTGACCTGGGACGGCTGGACAGTCGAAGTCGTCGAGATGGATGGTCATCGCATTGCCTCGGTGCAGCTGGTCGCCCCCGAGAGCTTCCACCGCTCGGTCGTTGGAGGCGACGCGTCGTGACCGTCACCGCGTCCCTGCTGCTGGGATCCGAGCAGGTTTCGGGGTCAACCCTCGGCTGGTCGCTGGTGGCGGCCGTGTTGCTCATCTTGGTCAACGGGTTCTTCGTGGCCTACGAGTTCGCCATCATGGCGGCCAAGAGGTCGGTCTTCGAGGCGAAGGCCGAGACCGGCGGCCGGGTGGCCCACGCAGCGCTTGCCAGCGTCTCGGATCTGACCATGCAGTTGGCCGGCGCGCAGTTGGGTATCACCATTGCCTCGCTGGCGCTCGGCTACGTGGGAGAGCCGGCCGTGGCCAGTCTGCTGGAGGGAGCGCTCGGCCGGGTGCTGTCGGAGGAGGCCACGAGGTTCGTCGGATTCGCCGTTGCCCTCACCATCGTGGCGTTTCTTCACTTGGTGGTGGGGGAGATGATCCCGAAGAACCTGGCCATCGCCGCTCCCGAAGCCACGACCTCGTGGCTGGTGTTGCCCTATCGTGCGTACCTGCTCGCGGTGCGCCCGTTCGTGCTGTTCCTCAACTGGTTGGCGAACATCAGTTGCCGACTGATCGGGGTCGAGCCTCGCGACGAACTCGTGGCCAGCCACTCGGTGTCCGAACTGGCGTCGATCGTCGCCAACGCCTTCGAGGAGGGTGCCCTCGAAGGCGAGAGTGCCGAACTGCTGCACGACGCGCTCGGCTTCGCCCAGCGGCCGGTGTCCGAAGTGGCGACGCCGATCGCCGACATCGCCACCATCCGCTTCGGCGCCACACCCGCCCAGGCCGAGCGGGTCATCGTCACTTCCGGACAGACCCGCCTGCCGATCGTCGCTCCGGCTCGCGGGCAGCTCCGACTCGTCGGGTATCTCCATGCCAAGGATCTGCTTCGCATCGAACCATCCGAACGCTTCACGCCGTTGCCTGCGTCGTTCCACCGGCCGATGGTGTTGGTGCGGGCCGACCGGCCGGTGATCGACGTGTTGCGGATGATGCGCCGGCTCCGTCGCCAATTGGCCGTGGTGATCGGCGACGGCGAGCCCATCGGCGTCGTGTCGGTCGAACAGATCATTCGGGCTCTGGTGGAATCCGATCAGAAGGAAGGCGTCTGACGGTCGGCACGGTGAACCTTCCCCGGTGATCGTGTCACCACTGTGTGTGCTCGTCTCTCACGCACCATGGTGTTGGCGTCGATGTTCGGGATAGTCTGCCGTCGTGTCATCACCGGGCCGCTCCTCGTTTGTCGCCATGGGTTCGGCGATGGTGGTACTCCTGGTCATGTTGATGGTCTCGTCGCTGGTGGCCGTGTCGGCCGTCCAGGCGGCCAAGACCCCCGGATTGGTGGAGACCCGCGAGAACGTGCAGCGACTCACCCAGGAGCTGTCCGATGCCGAGACGTCGCTGAGTCGACTCCAGCTCGACGCCATGGCTGCGGAGACCCAGGCAACCCGCCTGCAGTCGGAAGTGGATCATCTGGTGGGTCAGGTCGGGACGGCGGCGGTGTCGGAATTCGTCCGTGGTCCGGCTGCCGGAGGGCTGCTCGCAGCCGAGGACGTGACATCGTCGATTCGGGCCGAGGTCTTGGCCCAGGCCGCGGTCGGTGACGACGTCGAGGCCATCGAGGGTTACCGCGCATTGTTCGAGGACCTCGAGCTGGCCAAGCAGGCGGTGGCCACCAGCCTCGCCGCCCAGGACCAAGTGGTACAGGGCCTGAAGCAGAAGCGTGAAGAGCTCGGTCAGGAACTCGAGCGACTCGAGCAGCTCGAACGCGAACGGATCGAAGCCGAACGTCGCCGAGCAGCCGAGCAGGCGGCGGCCGATGCCGCTCGTCGGGCTGTGGGCAGTTCGAGCGGCGGCATTTCGCCGGCTACTCGTGCGGCCGGTGCGGGATTGCTCCAGTTCTGTCCGGTCAGCGGCGCCGTGTCGTTCATCGACAGTTGGGGATTTCCGCGTTCGGGCGGACGTCGACACAAGGGCGTCGACATGATGGCCAAGATCGGCACTCCGATCGTGGCGCCCGTCGGTGGCACGGTGAACCATCGCTCCAACCGCGTTGGGGGACGATCGTTCTATCTCACCGGCAACGACGGCAACTACTACTACGGCACGCACCTCTCCGGGTACGGCGCGTCGGGCAGTGTGTCCGCAGGCTCGGTCATCGGCTACGTCGGCGACGATGGCAACGCTGCAGGAATGCCTCACCTGCACTTCGAGATCCATCCAGGCGGGGGTGCGGCGACGAATCCCTACCCGGCTACGGCTGCCGCGTGCTGATCACCCTGGTCAGGCGCCGATGATCGAGTAGCCCCCGTCCACGTGGATGATCTGACCGGTGGTGTGGGGGAACCAGTCCGAGAGCAGGACGGCACAGGCCTTGGCCACACCGCTGGAATCGGTGACGTCCCAGCCGAGCGGTGCCCGGGCCTGCCACTCCTGTTCGAATTTGGCGAAGCCGGGAATGGACTTGGCCGCGATCGTGCGCATGGGGCCCGCCGCCACCAGGTTGCAGCGGATCTGCTCCTTTCCCAGCTCTCGGGCGAGGTAACGATTCAGGGACTCCATCGCGGCCTTGGCCATACCCATCCAGTTGTAGGCGGGCCAGGCGACGGTGGCGTCGAAGGTGAGTCCGACGAGTGAGCCGCCATCGCTCATCAGCGGGCGAACGATGTCGGCCACGCTTCGGAGCGAATAGGCCGACACCTGGACCGCAACCGATACGTCGTCCCACGTGGCGGCGAAGAAATCGTCACCGAGACACGAGGGCGGTGCGAAGCCGATCGAGTGGAGTGCACCATCGACTCGGCCCCATTTCTGCCGGAGGTGCTCGGTGACCGCTGCGGCATGGGCCGGATCGGCGATGTCGAGCTCGAGTACTTCGGGCACGGGATCGAGTTTGCGGGCCGTTCGCTCGGTGAGGCGCAATGCCCGACCGAACCCGGTGAGCACGATGTCGGCGCCCTCTTGCTGGGCCTTCCGGGCGACACCGAAGGCCAGCGAGTCGTCGGTGAGGACGCCGGTGATGAGCAGATTCTTGTTCTCGAGGATTCCCACGCCCCATTGACTAGCCGACCCGGGCGTCGGTTACGCAGATCCCGACGTTTTCGCTAGCCTCCGACGGGTGACGAGTTCTGAGAGCAGCGGTTCGAACCTCCCGGCGCCTGGCGGTCCCATGCGTCTCTACGACACCGCCCGCCGGGAGATCGTCCCGTTCGAGCCGGGCCCCGTGGTGCTCATGTACACCTGCGGCATCACGCCCTACGACGCAACGCATCTGGGCCATGCTGCGGTGTACCTGACCTATGACGTCCTGCAGCGACGCCTGCGCGACCGTGGGCACGAGACCCGTTGTGTCCGCAACGTGACCGACGTCGACGACAGCATTCTCGCCAAGGCACGCGAGCTGGGGGTCCACTACCTGGACCTTGCCGCGGCCGAGACCGCCCGCTTCGACAACGACATGTTGGCGCTCGACATGCTCGAGTCCTGGTCCGAGCCCCGAGCCACCTCGGCCATCGCCGACATTCGCGGCTTCATCGGCATGGTGCTCGATCGGGGCTATGCCTACGAAGCCGGAGGTGCCGTCTACTTCGACGTCTCCCGATGGGAGAAGTTCGGCTCGATCTCGGGGTACGACGAGGCCACCATGCTCGAGTACGCCGCCGAGCGAGGTGGACGCCCCGACGATCCCAACAAGCGCAACCCCCTCGATTTCGTGCTGTGGCAGCCCTCGGAGGAGGGTGAGCCGGCGTGGGAGTCCCTCTGGGGGCCGGGGCGTCCGGGCTGGCACATCGAATGCTCGGCGTTGGCCTTGCGGGAGTTGGGCACGACCATCGATCTGCACGGTGGGGGCGGCGATCTGATCTTCCCGCACCACGAGTGCGAGGCCGCACAGTCCGAGGCGGCGACCGGCGAACCGTTCGTTCGTCACTGGATGCATCAGGCCATGGTGCGGATGGATGGCCAGAAGATGTCGAAATCCCTGGGGAATCTGGTGTTCGTCAGCGACCTGCGCAAGACGTTCGACACCCGCGCCATTCGGCTCGGCGTGATCTCCAACCACTACCGGACCGAGTGGGAGTGGCAGGACGACCTCATGCCCCAGGCCCAGGCCCGGCTCGAACGTTGGCTGGCCGTATCGGCTGACGAGGCCGGTGACGGCGCACTCGAGGAGGTACGGGCTGCCCTCGACCTCGACCTCGACACCCCCGCTGCCATTGTCGCCATCGATGGAGCTGCGGCGGCCGGTCTCGACGTCACCAGGGCCGCCCGACTGCTCGGGGTCGACCTGCTCACCGAGGCAAAACCACCGCTGAGCTGAGGCGAGGGCTTCTAGACTTCGCGGGTGCCCAACATCTCGGTCAAGCTTCCGGACGGCTCCGAACGCTCCCTTCCTGACGGGGCCACCGGCGCCGATCTCGCATCGGACATCGGCAAGCGCCTGGCGAAGGACGCCATCATTGCGGTGGTCGACGGCGTCGAACAGGATCTCGCTGCGCCGCTTCCCGATGGTGCAACCGTCGCCATCGTCCCCCTTGATTCCGTCGATGCCCTCCACACGCTCCGGCACTCGACGGCGCACGTGCTGGCCCAAGCGGTGCTCGAGCTGTGGCCCGGGGCGACTTTTGCCATCGGCCCACCGATCGAGGACGGCTTCTATTACGACTTCGAGCTTCCCGGCGGTGCCACCTTCAACGAGGAGAACCTGGCTGCGATCGAGGCCAAGATGCGCGAGATCATCAAGGCTCGCCAGCCCTTCATTCGCACCGAGATGAGCGTGGGCGACGCGCTGGCGCTCATGGTCGACCATCGGTACAAGCGTGAGATCATCGACGCGGTCGCCACCGGTGAACGCGCGAGCGAGCTGGCTGGTGAGGCCGGGGGCGAGGGCGGCGATGACGTCATCAGCTTCTA
>JAHECQ010000480.1 GCA_024641625.1 Acidimicrobiales bacterium
CTATCGGGACGCAAAGGCCCTCGAGATCGGTGAGGGAACCAGCGAGATCCAGCGGCTGGTGATCGCCCGCAGTCTCGGGCTCGTCGGCTGACGGTGCCCGATCCAGCCGGGTTCGAGTTCACCACCCACCGTTCGGGTGACGTCGTGATAACCCACCGCGGTGTCACAGCGGCGACGCTGCGCGGACGCCAGGCGGCGCGGTTCCTGCGGGCGGTGGAGCGGGGCGATCCGCAGCAGGTGATGGCCCGGTTCACCGGAAACTACAAGCGCGGCAACGAACGCTGAAGTGACGGGCGCTGAATGCTGCGAGACTCCCCGAACGCGGGCGGGCCATGCAGGAGGGTGTGATGGCGAGCAAGTCGAATGGGACGCTGGGAGCCTTCACCGGGGTCTTCACGCCTTCGATCCTGACGATCCTCGGGATCATCCTGTTCCTGCGGCTCGGGTACGTCGTGGGAAACGCCGGGTTGCGGAATGCGTTGTTGATGATCGCGATCGCAACTGCCGTGTCGACGCTCACGAGTATCTCGCTTGCCGCGATCGCCACCAACATCGAGGTGAAGGGAGGGGGCGACTACTACCTGATCTCGCGGACGCTCGGGGTTGAGTTCGGTGGTGCGATCGGCATCGTTCTGTATCTCGCCCAGACCGTGTCGATCGCCTTCTACGCCATCGGTTTCGGCGAAGCGCTCGCCTCGATGATCGGGTGGTCGGCCAGTTGGGGTCCGCAGGCGATCGCCGCGTGCGCGGTGTTGTTCCTCTTCGTCTTCGCATGGGCGGGAGCCGATGTCGCCAGCCGGTTCCAGTTCGTCGTGATGGCGTTGCTCGTTGCGGCGCTGGTGTCCTTCTACACGGGTGCCCTCCAGAGTTACAGCGGCGCCACGGCGTCCGCCGGGATGTCTCCGCCTCCGAACGCTCTGGGATTCTGGGTGGTGTTCGCCATCTTCTTCCCGGCAGTGACGGGCTTCACCCAGGGTGTCAGCATGTCGGGTGATCTACGCACACCGAGCAAGAGCCTCCCTCGCGGCACCTTTGCGGCTGTGGGGCTGTCGACGATCGTCTACATCACGGTGGCCATTCTGCTCGCTGGCTCGGCTGCCCAGCGGGTCTTGATCGACGACACGGGGGCGATGCGATCGATCTCGAGTTTCGGGCCACTGGTGGACGCCGGGGTCATCGCCGCGACCCTGTCGTCGGCAATGGCTTCGTTCCTCGGGGCACCCCGGATCCTGCAATCGCTGGCGCGCGACAAGGTCTTCCCGCTGCTCCAACCCTTTGCGACGGGCCATGGCTCGACGGGTAATCCGCGTCGGGGAGTCCTGCTGTCGATGGCGATCGCACTGGCGACGATCGGCCTTGGGAGTCTGGATGTGATCGCCCCGGTCGTGTCGATGTTCTTCCTGGTGTCCTACGGGCTGCTGAACTACGCGACCTACTACGAGGCCCGGTCGCAGAGCCCGTCGTTCCGACCCCGGTTCCGTTTCTTCAGCCGCAAGGCCAGCCTGGTCGGTGCTGTTGCCTGCTTGTGGGCGATGCTGGCCATCAACCCGATGGCGGGTGCCGGAGCCGTTTTCGTGATCTACGTCATCTACCGGTATCTGTTGAGGCGCGATCGAGTCGAGCGGTGGACGGACACCAGCCGCGCCCACTTCTTCCAGAGGGCAAAGGAGAGCATCTGGGCGATGACCCGCGAGGTCGAGCACCCCCGCAACTGGCGTCCTCAGATCCTCGCATTCTCAGCCGATCCCGAGCGAAGAGCCCGGCTTCTCCGTTTTACCGGGTGGCTCGAAGGTGGAAGCGGGATCACGACAGTCGCACAGATCGTTGCCGGTGAGGGCGCGCTGAAGCGGCGTGAACGCGACGCGGTTCATGAGGTCCTGGAGATGCAACTCGAAGACATGGGCATCGATGCCCACGTACTCACCGTCCTCGCGCCTGATCCGATGGATGCACTGCCGGTCGTCGTGCAGTCCTTCGGAATCGGGCCGATGAAGGCGAATACGGTCGTGTTCGGCCTCCCGTCGAGCGGAGACGGCCAGCGCAATCAGTCCTACGCGGTCGCCTTGCGTTCGGTCGGCCGTCTCGGTCGCAACGTCATCGCAGTGTCCAGCGACCACGAGAGTTGGAAGGATCTCGCAGATCAGAAGCAGCGCCATCGCCGGATCGACGTGTGGTGGACCGACGACGATACGAGCAGGCTCTCTCTACTCCTGGCCTATCTCGCGACCCGGACGGACGACTGGAAGAAGGCATCGATCTGCTTGATCGTCCCACTCGATCCGCAGGAGGACCGTGCCCTTCGTGCGGAGGCTTTCGCCGAGATGCTCGACGAGGTCCGAATCCCCGCCAATGTCGAATTCTTGAGCGAGCGGAGCGTGGATCATCTCGTGGCGGCGTCTGCGTCCTCATCCCTCGTGATGATCCCGATGGTCTTGAAAGGCGTGAATCTACGTGAGGGCATGACCGGGGAGGACCTCGAGGCGGTGGCGGGACGGCTTCCGCTGGTGGCGGCTGTCATGGCAGGCAGCCCGGTCGATCTCGCGGCGGGCCCGGAGAGCGGACCACATGCGGACCTGCTCCGGGCCGAGGAGAGGCTGGAGATGGTCTCGGATCGCCTGCGTGTTCTGGAGCGCCAGTCTGCCGAGGCCGATTCGGACCTGGAGCGCCTGGTGGAGGCGTTTGCCGGCGACCCGTCCCTCAAGGGTGAGGTGGATGTAGCGCGTGTCCGAGTGGATGACCTGCGTCGACGGGTACTGCACGCGGTCGGCCGCGTCGAGGTCGCCACCGCAGAGTTGGAGGCGGTGCGAACACCGCTGAAGTGAGGGGCGCCGGATCAGCGGACCGCGACCATCCGGAAGATCCGACCGTTGCTGTCCACCAGGAGGAACTCTCCGTCGCCGTCGAGCCCGAATGAGGCGACCTGGCCGGCGGCTTGGCCCGAATCGACGAATCCCTGCGTCCAGTCGGTCTGTTCGGTGGCCACCCCGTCCACGTACTTGAACGAACGGACCATCCCGTTGCACCAGTCGGCATAGAAGTAGTGGCCGAAGATCTCGGGGATCTGGGATCCGCGATAGACGAACCCGCCGGTCACCGAGCACCCGGCGCCGTGGTCGTAGGCGATGGTCGGTTCCTGCCAGCCCGTCATGCCGCACCCATCGGAGGGCTGGTAGCACATGGTCCCTTCGAAGTTCGGCCAGCCGAAGTTGATGCCCGGGGTGTCGATCGACGCGACGTTGATCTCCTCCCAGGTGGCCTGGCCGACGTCGCCGATGTAGATGGTCCGGGTGGGGAAGTCGATGGAGAACCGCCACGGATTACGGAA
>JAHECQ010000069.1:0-2400 GCA_024641625.1 Acidimicrobiales bacterium
GCAGCGTCGGCGGCGGTCGCTGAGTCGGATCGCAGCCATGCCGAGGTTCTCGGTTTGGTGTGGGGTACGACGCTGGGTTTGGCGTTGGCGCACTTGTTCGCTTTTCGGGTGTCGGCTCGATTGGTGGGTTCGGGATCGATCGACCGGGGTGATGTTCAGACGTCGCTGGCGCAGCTGGTCGGGGCGATGGCGGTGGCCGCGTTGTGCACGGTGCCAGTGCTGCTGTTCCCGGCGTCGGCCGAACTCGATGCGGTACGGTGGCTGCTCTCCGGGTTCATCGCGATGGTCGCCTACTTGACTGCTCGCAGCGGGGGTGCCCCACGGCATCGAGCGCTGATCTACGGGTGTTGGATCCTCGGCATCGCGCTGGCGATTGCGATCATCAAGAACGTGCTTGTCGGGCACTGACTTCTCGACCGTACTGTCCGGGTCGTGGCCGGTTGTGGTCCGTGGGGAATGGGTGTGAACATGTCGGGATGAGCCGTCTTCGTCGGAGCCTCCTACGATTCCGTAAGCATCCGGCCTCGGCAAAGCATGCCGCGGCGGCGATCATCAGCGTGACACTTACCTCGGTCTTCGTGGGTGCGGTCATCGTGCGAGTGTTCGATGGCAAGGAGTACCCGACCTTTGGTAGGGCGCTTTGGTTCACGCTGCAGACGGTCACGACGGTCGGCTACGGCGATGTCACTCCGACGACGCCGGTGGGCCGCGCAGTGGCTGCAGTGGTGATGCTTTCGGCCATCGGGTTGATCACGGTGGTCACCGCGGCGATCACTTCGGTGTTCATCGAGGCGGCGCGGGCCGAGACGGCGCAGGCCCGGTCGGCGCAGGACGCCAGCGAGTCCCGGATGCTGCTGCGGTTGGAAACATCGCTCGAGGACATCGTGGCTCGACTGGATCGTCTCGAGTCAGCCTTGTCGGCCGACCCGCCGGCCGACCCACCAGAAACCGACGGCATCTGATCCGCTGGATCGAGATCAGTCCGAACGGACCAGGTCCAGATTGCGGAACACTGGTGGCGCCTCGGCCAATGCCGCAATGCCCTCGGCGATCTTGGCCGTCGCAGGGAGGTCGTTGTTCGCCAACGCCGCTTCGTACGAAGGAAATTGCACGATCATGACGTAGGTGCCCGGGTTGTCCCGGTCAGCGCACACGAGTTCCGACGTCACGGTTCGCTTCCCCTCGGTTGCAGCGAGCCACTCCTCGTGAAGCGCCTCGAGCTTGTCGAGATTCGACGTCTTGACTTCGATGATCTGGATGAAGCTCACTGCTCGTACCCCCTTCGACCGACCGGCTCTCTCGATCATCGCGCTGGGTGCACGCAGAGTCACGCGATATTCCCTGTGACCCCATCCGACACAGGATGCGCCCCCAGACCGTTCCGCCCCACGACGCCGTCTCCGAATTGGGGAGCCAAAGGCGCGAGCGGCGGCCTCGAGTCAGATCATCGGCGCAGGAGGTCGTCGATTCCCGGCCAGTCTCTCCGGTTGAGGTAGGAGTGATCCGAAACGATTCGGCCCTCGGCGTCGAAGGTGTACACGCCACACCACGACAGCTCCCAGCCCGGCCGATCGTCATCGAGCAGGGATGCTTCGAGCGTGATCACATCACCGGCCGGGATGACACGGTTGAAGTGGACGCGCCGCTGCGGCGCGGCCCGTTTGATCCACTGCTCGGCCGCGACGAACACCTCAGCGTCCTCGAGAATGTTCTCGCCGTGGGTTGAGTTCGCGGTCCACGACGACCCATCCAGATTCACGACCTGGAAGTTGGGCGCATAAGCGTCGTGGACGAAACGCTCCATGTCGTCACCGTTGAACAGGTCGCGCCAGCGTTCCAACCGGGCGACGTTGCGCCGTTCGGTTTCGGTGAGCCTCCGATCGGCACCGGCGGCGGGAAAGGCATCTACGAAGTCGGGCATCACAACCACCTCGCCATCAGACTGGCAGACAGCGTCAGCCTCCTGCACCCTAGCCTCGTTCTCCGGCTTGTAGCCGAACGGGTCATACAGGACGTACCGTCATGACGCTCGTGGTGTCGAGCCGATCACCCCTGCGGCGGTGAGGGACGCCAGCTCGTCGGAGGACAACCCGAGGAGATCCCCCAGGACCTGACCGTTGTGCTCGCCCAAGAGCGGCGCCGGGCGCCGGTGGACCGGCCCGTCCATGCCAGGAAGACGAAACGGACACGTGGCAATGAAGGAATCGCCGTGTACCGGATGATGGACGTGCTCGAAGAATCCCCGGTCGAGCAGTTGCTCCATCTCGAGATTCTCCGAGGGGTGGACGACGATGGCACAAGGGATACCGACCGGCCAGAGCGTGTCGAGGATCTCGGCCGCCGAACGCCGGGCGCACCAGGCCGCGAGCTCGCGATCGAGGTCGTCATGGCGTTCCCGCC
>JAHECQ010000069.1:2410-12417 GCA_024641625.1 Acidimicrobiales bacterium
CGGTTCGCCCAACACCATGCGCAGCGTCCGCCACTGCTCGTCGGTCGCGACGGCAACGGACACCCAGCGATTGTGGTCGAGCTCGTCATCCCAATCCTTGGCGGCGTAGCTGTTCTGCGGGGCGGCCGCCGAACCCCGATTGCCGACGCGGTCGAGGCGGATGCCGTTGGCCGATGCCTCGATGACCTGTTCCGCCGCCACGTTCAGCGCCGAGGCGACCATCGGGCATTCGACGAGGCGTCCCTCTCCGGTGCAGCGGCGCTCCTCGAGGGCGAAGGTCAAGGCGACGAACGCGTGAAGCCCGGCGCCGGGGTCACACGGCCCGAACAGAGCGCCAGGACGATGCTCGGGGAACCCGGCCAACCACGCCATGCCGGAGACCTGCTCCATCGTCATGGCGAATCCGGTGCGGTCTCTCCAGGGCCCGGACAATCCGAACGCCGGCATGCGCACCATGACGGCCGCCGGATTGATCCCCCTGACCTCCTCCCACGACAGCCCGAACGACTCGAGCACCCGGGGGGCATTGTTCTCGATCACGATGTCGCACTCGGCGATGAGACGGCGGGCGAGGTCACGGCCGCGTTCGTCGGAGAGGTCGATCGTCACACCGAGTTTGTTGGTGTTCGTGGCGTGGAAGAACGGCGACCGCTCCCACCACTGGTCCGTCGTGTGTGGGTGGTGGCCCATCAGACGGGATCCGTCGAGGTGCGCGGTCGACTCCACGTGGATCACCTCGGCCCCGAACATCCCCAGCAGGTGCGCCAGGAACGGCCCGGCCCAGAACGAGGTGAAATCGGCGACCCGAAGACCTTCGAACGGCAAGGTCCCCGGCGGCGACGTCGGGAGCGGGCGTTCACGCGCCGGTGGTGGTGTGCCGAGGCGAATCGGCTCGCCGAGCGCGGGGGACGGACGAACCTCGGCGACACCGGGGATCGGCGGATGCATACGGAACGGAGGCGCAGGTTGGAGGAAACCGCCGTCCGGATTGCGGTCGTAGAACGGTTCACCGGCGAAGTGCTCCATGGCGGGGATGGTCTCGCCGTTGCCGACCTCGATGGCTGGAATTCGCATCTTCGTGGCCAGTTCGACGATTTCGACGGTCGTGCGAGCGGCACACCACGCCTCGATCACCGGGTTCAGCTCCTCGCAGCGGTCCGTGCGCGCCGGAACCGCGTCGAGTGAACGATCATCGGCCCATTCGGGCTGGTCGATCATCCTGCAGAAGGACCACCAATGCTCGACGCGGTTGACGACGGCGAATCCCACCCACCCATCCTTCGAAGCCACCACGTCCCCGACTGGTGCCTTGTACCTGCTCGGCCAGGCACCGTCGGCCTGGGTCATTGCCGTGTGGGGGTTGAACAGCTGGGTCATCATCATCGACTCGAGCCCGGACAGATCGAGAACGCCACCGCCTCCGCTGAGGACCAACCGACGTAGGCCGATCAGGGTGGCGGCTGCGGCGAACACCCCGGTCATGTACTCGCCATGTTGCCCGCCCGCCGACATGGGCGGCCACGCCCGGGCACCCCGCAAGCCGGGCGCACCGGACAGTGCCTGCAACGTGAACTCGGTCGCCACCCGATCGGCCCATGGGCCGGTCAGCCCGAACATGGTCAACGAGGTCACGGTCACCTCCGGAGCGGCCCGGCGCAGTTGGTCGATCGAGACGGGAGCACGACGGTCCCAGATGACTGCGTCGAAACTCGGCACCCAGGCCAGTAGCCCGGCGATGTCCTCGTCGTTCGCCGGGTCGACGACCACGCTGCTCCCACCTCCCGACAGCCAGGAGAACAGTGGCCCACATCCGTCCGGGGGGATCGACGAGCCAGTCGCACTCCACACCCGGAGCGGATGCCCCGTCGGCGACTCGGCTCGGGTGATCTCGATGCCGCCACTGCCAAGCAGGCGTGAGCAGTACGCTCCGGCCAGGCTCGTGCTCAGGTCGAGCACTCGGAAGCGCTCGCGGTCGACGTCGTTCATCGATGCCCCCTTCGTCGTGGCTGTCGAGTCACCGGCCCGCCTGTGGTTCCTCGCACCGGGCCCTGTGCGCTCTCGTACTCCGGGGGACCGTAGCCCTTGGCCATTGGCCACAACAGTCGAGGAGACGACGTGCCATCGTGGTAGGCCTCAGCCGTGAGTCGGGCCGACATAGAGAGCCCGGGGGCGGAATCGCAGCACGGGTTCCCTGTACTCTTCCAGCGCGTGGGCGATCCATCCTGCAGTGCGGCCGATGGCGAAGATCGCCTCGCCGGCGTCAAGTGGCATACCGGCGGTCATGCCGAGCGCCGCCAACGCCAGGTCCACGTTCGGAGGTGGCAGATGCCTGCGACGGGTCGCGTCGACGAACTCATCGACGTGGTCGAGTACGGGATGCGGTCCGGCATCGTGCAGGAGTGCCAGCAAACGGGCGGCGCGTGGATCTCCCCTCGGGTAGAGCATCTGTCCGAAACCCGGCAGACGGCCGTATTGCTCGAGCCCCTGGCCGATGACCTCGTCGACAGGGTGCTCACGGGCGCTCTGCAGGATGCGCCGGCACCGCGTGCTCTCGCCCCCGTGCAATGTCCCGCTCAGGGTGCCCATGCCGGCGGCGGTGACGCCGTGAACGTCGGCTCGAGCCGACGCAGCGACGCGGGCGGCAAGGGTCGACGCAGCCATCTCGTGGTCGGCGAGCATCACCAGGGCAGCATTCATGACGGCCATCATCGGTGGCGTTGCCCGTCGGGGTGTGAGGCGTGTCCAGAGCCGGCCTGCGATCGTGCTCCGCACGGTCGTCCCATCCGCGAGGACGACGCGAGGACACCGACCTGACCCGGCCGCGGGTAGCGAGTCGGCGAGCGTGGCGATGAAGTGCCGCGCCACGGTGGTCACCGAGGTGACATCGGGAACAAAGGTGCCACCGACCGCGGCTCTGCCGGCGATCAACCGAAGACGCTCATGCAACGAGGCATCCCCACCGGTATCGATCGTCTGTCCGGTCCACATCGGCGAGAAGTCAGGGAGGGCCCCGGTCCAGAGCAGTTCTGCGACCATCTCGAAGGTCGCAGTCCGTGCCAGTTGCATCGCGTCGTGGCCACGGTAGCGAATGCGGTGGTCCGAGATCTCCGTGATACTCGTCTCGATCTGTATCTCGAGGGATCGAGATCGGCTCGCCTGGCGAGGACGACCCCGAAGCGCCAGTTGCTCCACCTCGCGTGGATCGAAGAGGCTCCCGCGACCGTCGCCGCTCCGACGACTGTGCAGTACACCGCGGCTCACGTACGCGTACAAGGTCTGGGGTCGCACCCCGAGTCGATGGGCCGCCTGCGCCGTGGTCATCCATTGCACCTTGTTGACAATAATCAACGTTGAGTACGCTCGTCGACGCATTCACACTGAAGCGCATGACGAACTTCGAATCGTTGATGTCCCAGCCACTCGTGACAGCCACCGTCGACGAGCAGCCATCCACCGCGGCGCCGCAGATGCACGAGCACCGAGTCGATGTACCGAGAGGTCTGAAGGGCGTGGTCGTCGCCGACACCGAGGTCGGCGACGTGCACGGATCGGAAGGCTTCTACCACTACCGCCAGTATTCCGCGGTCGAACTCGCCGAGCGGCGGCCGATCGAGGACGTCTGGCAACTGATGATCGATGGCAGGCTCCCGAGAAGTCTCTCCGAGCGCGAGCGCTTCGGTCGAGAAGTCGAGTCGCTGCGCGAACTACCGGCCGCAGTGCGGTCGGTGCTCCCGGCCATCGCCTCGGCAGGCCAAGCACTCGACGGCCTCCGCACGGCCCTCTCGCTCGCCGCCGCGGGGCGAGGTCTACAGCCACTACTGGACATCGGTTCCGCGGAGCGCCGGGACGACGCCCTTTTCGTCTGTGCGGTGACGCCGACCATTCTGTGCGCGTTCCACCGCACGCAGCACGGTCTCGGCGTGATCGATCCTCGACCCGATCTCGGGTATGCCGCCAACTACCTGTGGATGCTGCACGGCGTCGAGCCGTCCACCGCCCAAGCCAGGGCGGTGGAACAGTACATGATCTCGACGATCGATCACGGCTTCAACGCGTCGACGTTCACCGCTCGCGTCGTCGCCTCCACCGGAGCGGACCTTGGTGCGTGTGTGGTCGCTGCGATCGGTTCGCTGAGCGGGCCGTTGCACGGTGGGGCCCCAAGTCGTGCCCTGGCATTGCTCGAGGAGATCGGTTCCGCGGATCACATCGATGCAGTCGTGACTCCGATGATCGAGCGCGGCGACAAGATCATGGGTTTCGGCCACGCCGTCTACAAGACCGACGATCCGCGCTCGGTCATGCTCCGCTCGGTCGCCCGCAGCCTGGCGGTCGACGCGCCGTCGCAGCGCCTGGTCGGCTTCGCCGAGGCGATCGAAGCCGGCGTCGTCCGCCTGCTCGACGAGTTGAAGCCGGGCCGGCAACTTCGCACGAACGTGGAGTTCTATGCGGGAGTGGTCATGCAGCTCTGCGGCATCCCACCGGAGATGTTCACCCCCACGTTCGCGTCGAGCCGAGTGATCGGATGGTGCGCCAATGTGCTCGAGCAGGCTTGCGACAACAAGATCATCCGACCCAGTGCGCGCTACACCGGAGCCCCGCCCCCACAGCCGATCCCGGCGATCGACAACGACACCGGAACAGCGACGACGCAAGAGGTCCGGAGTGCTCACCGTCAGCCCATGGAGGTTCTTCGATACGCGGCGTTCAGCGACGACCCTCGCGGCGGCAACCCCGCCGGTGTGGTGCTCAATGCCTCAGGTGCCTCCGATGCCGAGATGCAGTCGGTGGCCGCACGGGTCGGCTACTCCGAAACGGCCTTCGTCGTCGCCCGCTCGGGAACCCACCTGGAGATGCGCTACTTCAGTCCGCTCGCAGAGGTGCCGTTCTGTGGACACGCCACGATTGCCGCAGCAGTGGCCGACGCCGGGCGATACGGGACGCGCACGCTTCAGCTCTCCACGAGGGCAGGCACGATCAGGGTGACCACCCACGAGGTCGACGGGAACACGACCGCCACGCTGACGAGCGTCCCACCAACGTCGGTGGAGCTCGTCGCGGCCGACCTGACCGAGATCCTCGGCGCACTCGGCTGGTCCGAAACCGACCTCGCCGCTGACTTGCCGCCGAGGGTGACCTTCGGCGGCGCGTGGCACCCTGTCCTCGCCGCCACATCGCGCGACCGACTGGCAGAGCTCGACTACGACATGCCAAGGCTGGCCTCACTGATGACGGCACGTGACTGGACCACGATCAATCTCGTGTGGCGCGAGTCGGACACGGTCTTCCACTGCCGTAACCCATTCCCCCCCGGAGGCGTCGTCGAGGATCCAGCGACCGGCGCTGCGGCCGCTGCGTTCGGCGGCTACCTGCGCGAGTTCGGTCTCGTCGAGACACCCTGCACCATCACGATGCGCCAAGGCGACGACATGGGTCGTCCTGGTCTCCTGACCGTGCACGTCCCTGCCGAGGCCGGCAGCGGCATCTCCGTCAGCGGGGGCGCAGTCTCGCTGTCATCGGGCGAACAGCAAGACCTTCGATGAGGACGGCCACCAGACCGCAATGGCGTGTGCCCACAGGTCTCATCCTGCTGAGCATGGTGCCGGTCGCCGCAGGAGCGGTCCGGCTGACACAACTGGCAGGCGGCGCGACCGTCACACCGAAGAACGAGCGGTTCTTCGACTCACCAGTCCCGGTCGTCGTACACATCATCAGTGTGACCGTGTTCGCGCTTCTCGGCGCCTTCCAGTTCGCCCCCCGGCTGCGACAGCACGGCCGGCGCTGGCATCGCACGGCCGGTCGGCTGGTTGCCCCCTTCGGCCTCGCCGCTTCGGTGTCGGGTCTGTGGATGGCGTTGTTCTACAAGATCGTGCCGGCCGACCACATCCTCACGAAGTCGTTTCGGCTGGCGGCCGGTGTGGGCATGGCAACCTCGCTCGTCCTCGGCGTCAACGCCATCCGTTCGCGCGACTTCGAGCGTCACCGCTCCTGGATGATGCGCGGCTATGCACTCGGGCTGGGCGCCGGCACGCAGGTGTTCACCGCCCTGCCCTGGATGTTGGTCTCGGGCGAAACCCCCACGGGCATCTCGTTCGCGATGGTCATGGGTGCCGGCTGGGTGATCAACCTGGTCGTGGTCGAGTGGCTGCTTCGGCGGCGCAAGCGACCTGCTCGATCCGAGCCAGGCATCCTGCCACGGATCTCACAGGCCGCAAGTTGACCCAAGGCGACCGCCGAGAGGTGACTACGCAGCGGCGTCCGAGGACGAACTCGCGCACATCCGGGCCAACCTCACCTCGAGCAGGCCGCGATCGTCCCCATCTCGGGGCTCACCGCCTCAACGTCACCCACCGGCGCAGGCGTCCAGGCCCAGGGCGACGGCCATCTCTCCGGTCTGGATCCAGGGGTCATCATCCGACCCGAAGAAGTCCAAGCCCATTGCTTCGGCTGTATCGGTGTCGGCGTGTCCTTGCTCGATGAAGGCGGCGACATCGTCCGACATGTCGGATGGCTCGGCCAAGGCTTCGATGTCATCGAGTTGTCGGTGCGACACCGAGATCACCGTGTCGAGGGCGGCCTGCATCTCTTCGACCGTGGGTTCATCGTCGCCGAACACGCCGAAGAAGGCTTCGTGGACCTCGTCGCCTCCGACGGTGCAGATTTCGTTGGCCTGTGCTGTGAACTCCGCTGCGGTCAGTGTGTCGGGGTCATCATTGCCACACGCAGCGAGAACCGAGCACAACGCGATCGAGCCGATCAAGATGGGGGTGAGTTGTTTCTTCATGGGATGGACTACAGCAGTCAACCATTCCCGGGCTCCAGAGCTCGATGTCCTGTGTGGCCGGGAGCCTTTCCCGCACGCCGGACACCACGTTGTCCCGGACAAGTCGGGAACCGGTCCCCTGGCCTCCGGGAACTGGCTTGTTGCACACTCGGCGCATGGTGTGGCGCGTCGAGCTCGAGAAGGAAGCATCGGCTCGTGCTTCGCGGCTCTTCGGGTCGCCGACGGTGCCGGGTGTAGCGTCCGCCCATGAGCCTCTGTTCGAACACCGCGAGCGCATGCGAACCTCGCTGATTCGCATGTCCACGGTCACGGCTGCCGGACTCTCGTTCGTTGGTGTGGCATTCGGGTTGTGGCTGGCCGTGCTCAATCGAGGGATGACCGTGGACGCACCGGTCCCCGAACCGGTCGACGCATTCGTTTGGGTCCAGATGCTGTCCGCTGTTGCGTGGGCAACGGCTGCGGTCGTGATGTTGCGTCGCCCCGACATCGGCTGGTCGACACTGTGTTCCCTGGCTGCCCTCAGCCACGCCGCTGCGGCGGTGGCCTTCGGGTGGGCTGTGCGCGTCTTCGTGGTCGGCGCGTCGGCGCGGGGCGGTGATCTCGCCGTCTGGGTCACCCTGGCAGCGCTACCGATCGAGGTGTTGGCGCTCAACTGGATGGCGATGACCGTCCCCGATGGTCGCCTACCGCGGGGGCGGCTGCGATGGGTGACCACCACCACCATCATGCTCAGCGTGGTGGGGCTGGTCGCAGCCTGGACATCCGAGCTCGACATCCGAGGCACCGATTTTGCAGAGGCGCACCATCCCTTCCGGGGCGGTCTTGCCCTACCAGGCTTCCTGCCGTTGGTCTTCCTCGCCCCAACTGCACTGATCGTGCTCATCGTTGTCGGGGTGCGGTGGCGGGCATCGGTTGGTGATGATCGCCTGGCAATGCGGCGGATCTTCGTAATCTCGGTCAGTGGCCTCGTGATCCCGTCGCTGCTGCTGGCCCGACCCGAACTCGCCATCGGTGTCGCTCAGGTGATCGGCGCCCTTCAAGTCCTGGCCCTGATGACGGTGGTGCTACGTCATCACCTCTTCGGCATCGACTCCTTCCTGGAACGAGCGTTGCGATACACGCTTCTCACCGGACTCCTCCTCGTCCTCTACGTTGCGTTGGTCGCAGCCGGTGATGCGGTGTTGGGCGACTCCGTTGGGACGTTCGCTGCCGTAGCGGTAGCCCTGGTGGCACTTCCGGCCCACGACCTGTTGTGTCGAGCGGTGGCCCGGTTCATGTACGGCGACAGAGACCAGCCCGGGCGGGTGGTCTCGTCGGCGATCCGACGAGCCGTCATGGCCGCGGCACCACAGGACATGGTCCGCGACGTGCTCGGCGAGATCGCAGCCGGTTTGCGACTCGACAACGTCGCGATCAGGGACTCGAGTGGCACGGGACTACTCGTTCAGATCGGGCGCCCCAGCACCGCACCATCGGACCGCTTCGATTTGATCCACCGGGGCCGCCTCGTCGGCATCCTCGAAGCCTCTCCACGATCTGGCGAGGATGGTCTCACTCCCGCGGATCATGCAGCGCTGGAGGAAATCTCGGACTATCTGGCGGCGATGGTCGACGCCGCCGCCGGCGCCGTCGCACTGCGCGAGAGTCGAGAGCGCCTCGTCCACGTCCGCGAAGAAGAACGCCGTCGTCTACGTCGCGACCTCCACGACGGCCTCGGCCCTGTCCTGACCGGTATCGCCCTCACCAGCGATGCCGTCTACAACACCATCGACCGCGACCCCGAGAGAGCAAAACAGCTGCTCTTCAACGCCAGGGCGGAACTTGGTGGCGCCATCGAGGAGATCCGCCGCATCGTGGAAGACCTGCGGCCCCCTTCGATCGACGAGTTGGGCCTGGTCGGTTCGGTCAAACAACACGCACAGCGGTTCCCTCAGCTCGACGTTCAGGTCGGCCAGGCAACCGATCTTGCATCCCTGCCCGCAGCAGTCGAAGTCGCCGCCTACCGGATCGCCACCGAAGCGTTGACCAACGTGGCGCGCCACGCCAACGCGACGAGAGCGCTGGTCGGCTTTCACCTCAATGGACACCTCGAGGTCCGGATCGATGACAATGGTCACAACCCCAACCCGTGGGTGCCCGGCGTGGGTCTGACATCGATGAGCGAACGAGCCGCCGAAATCGGCGGGACCGTCACCGCCGGACCGAACAGCGAAGGCGGCCGAGTCCTCGCCGTGCTCCCGGTCGAATCATGACTGCGCTCACCGTCATCGTTGCCGATGACCACAGTGTCGTCCGCTCAGGGCTGTGCGCCTTGCTTTCCACCGTCGACGACATCGACGTCATCGGCGAAGCCGGCACCGGAACCGAAGCCATCCGACTCGTTGACGAGCATTTGCCCGATGTGGTCCTCATGGACGTGCAGATGCCCGACGGTGACGGCATCGAAGCCACCCGAACCATCACCGCACGTCATCCGAGCGTCGCCGTGCTCATCCTCACCATGTATGACGACGACGACACCGTCTTCGCGGCCCTCCGGGCCGGTGCCCGCGGCTACCTGCTCAAAGGCGCAGAACAGAACGATGTCATCCGCTCCATCGTCGCGGTCGCAGCCGGTCACGTCACCCTCGGACCGGGCGCAGCCGAACGTGCAATGACGCTCTTCGCCGCCGACAGACCGACACGGGAACTCTTTCCCGAACTCACCGACCGAGAACGAGACGTGCTTCGCCTCGTCGCCGAAGGACACAACAACCCTGCCATCGCCCGAACCCTGCACCTCGCACCGAAGACCGTCGCCAACCACGTCTCCAACATCCTGACCAAACTCCACTTCGCCGACCGCGCCGAAGCCATCATCACAGCACGCCGCGCTGGGCTCACCACCGACCGACCCGCTCCGAACTGAACCCCCGACCCGACCCGACCCGACGAGGATCGAGGCCGAATCATGTCCCCTTCGCAACGAGGAAGGTCCGGGCAGCCGACCCAGGAGCTTCGGCCAGCAGTTCTTCGAAGACCGATCGGGCGCCGACCAGTTCGCACCGGAGGCTTCGCGCCAGACCGTCGAAACACCGACACGCCTCCAACGCGGACCGTGGTTTGACCGAAACCTTGGCGACCGGGGCATGTCTCGACACACCGATCTCGACTGGTTAGCGTCCGGTGATGACCGCACCCTCCTTCGACCCGTCCGCCTACAAGCGAACGACACGTCAACAGTGGG
>JAHECQ010000481.1 GCA_024641625.1 Acidimicrobiales bacterium
GTGGGCGAAGGCCAACCAGCAGCCGGTGCGGGAGCGGACCGCGGGTGGTGGGGAGCGGGAATTGATGCGTCTCGAGCCGGACGGCAGCCCGGTCTATTACGAAACCCACAACAAGAATGCCGCGATCTCCTCGAACGTGCACAAGGTCCGGCATCCCAACCAACCCGAGGGCAACGGCAGCGGCTGGAAGGTGGGCGTCTGGGACGGCGGCGGCTTCCATGCCGCGCACCAGGAGTTTCAGGGTCGCTTGACGCAGATGGATAGCCTCCTCCTCGATCCCGATGGTCTTGACCCGGACGTCAACGATAACACGGAGCGGTATAGCGATCACGGCACGCACGTGGCGGGGACGATCGGGGCGGCGGGGGTGGTCGAGGACGCCATGGGGATGGCACCCGGAGCGACCCTGCAGGCCTATGAGTGGAACCATGATATATCGGAAATGATGAGCCGCGCCGCCGTCACTGCGCAGCAGGCCGTGGGGGCAAAGCTCACCGTTTCGAATCACTCCTACGGGCGCTCCAGCGGTTTTGGCGCATACTTCGCCGATTCCGTGACGATCGACAATCTCTGCCACAATGCGCCCTTCTACCTGCCCGTGTTTTCGGCCGGAAACAGCGGGGAGGAGACCGCGGATGGCTATGACACGGTGGGGCCGGGCAAATCATCCGCCAAGAATGTCCTCACCGTCGGCAACTGCAAGGACCTCGTGGACGACGGGGAGCGGGACGGGGTCGCCAACCTCGAACTCGTGTCGCACTCAAGTCGCGGGCCGGTGGACGACGGCCGGGTCAAGCCGGACCTCGTCGCCAATGGAGACGGGCTGAAGTCGACGGTCTTTTCGCGGACGCTCAATTTTCCCGATCCACTGGGAGTTCTGTCTCCCGACCCGGATGGCGGGACCAATGCCTATGGCAAGAAGGGCGGCACCAGCATGGCGGCACCCACCGTGACGGGAACCGCGATTCTCCTGCAGCAGCGCTACACGAACCTGCTCAACAAGCCGATGCGCGCCAGCATGCTCAAGGGGCTGCTGATCCACACCGTCGATGGAATCGGAGCGAATGGGCCGGATTACAAGTTCGGCCACGGCATCATGAATGCGCAGAGCGCGCACGACCAGATCTATGCCCACTTCCTCGAGCCCGACGGCGCCTACATGTACGATGGGATCCTGGTCGATCAGGCCGCGTTCGGACTCCCGGCAGACGATGATATCGAGGAGCTCTTCATCGTCGCGGACGGGAGCGGAAAGCACGTCACCGCGACCTTGTGCTGGACCGATCCAGCCGGCGAGGTGCAGATCTTCGTGAACGACCGCAACCCCCGGCTCGTGCATGATCTCGATCTGATCATCATCGAGGAAACCCTTTCTGCTTCCCTCCCTTACGTGCTGGATCCCGACAACCCCTCCGCGCCGGCGACCAAGGAGGTCAACAGTGTCGATAACGTAGAGCGGACCAGGTTCAAGCTAGGAGATCGAATGGGGCGGGTGAAGATTTCTCACAAGGGGCTCAGCAAGGCCGCGCAGGCGAGCTTTCCGGATCATCCGAAGCTCGATCTTCTCCTCGGGACCTACTCCACCCAGTCCCGTTCGAAGCCGGCCGCACAGGTCTTCTCGCTGCTCATCAGCAATGCCAAGAGCATTGGCAGCTTCGCGGGAGCTACTGAGTCGCACGGCATCAGTTGGAAGCAGGGTGGCAACCGTGGCGCGTTCGGATTCTATCCGCAGACCGACGTCTTCTTCGACGGGGAGGACGCCGCGCAGTCGCCCCCGCGCCAGGATCCGAACAGCACCAGCCTGTTCGAGGCGCAGGTGCGCGGACCGGGGACGCTTTCCTTTGCCGCGAAGACCGATGCCACGCCCGGCAACAACTTCCGCTTCCTGCTGGGGGGAGTCGAGCAGTTCGCCACCAACTCTGACCTTTGGCAGGTTTTCAAGATCGATCTCCCGACCGGCAATAGCGATGTGCGCTTTGAATTCCAGACCGGGGCCACGGTCGGCAAGGCGTGGATCGATCAGATTTCGATCCTGCAGAAGCCTTCCAATCTCAGAGCCACCTCGGAGGGCGTGGTGATCCAGTTCGACTGGAAGAACAACCCGACGGTCGGGAACAGATCCGTGACTCGGCCCATCTCCGGATACAAGCTTCTCTCCAACACCTCCCCCACCGAAACCGGGGCGACGGTGCGGCAGATCGGGGTCACCGATCCGAATCATCACACCCACACGGAAATCGCTACCGAGGCGGGATTGTTCTACGCGGTCGCGGTGTTCGACAAGCACGCGAAGAAGTTCAGCCCCGTCAGTGAGTGGATCCAGTCCAACACCGTCCCGTCCATCCCGGGGACGCCGATCGCGACCGACGGACTCTATGAGGATCGCATCGAGGTGCGGTGGTTTGCCAACGGTAGCCCCTTCGCGCACGTGCTGACCCGCACCCCCGAGGGCGGCTCCCCGCAGGAGATCGTCATCCCGACCGCCCAGGGCACGGCCTACACCGACACCGATGTCCTCCCCGGGCAGATCGTCAGCTACACGGTGGCGGCGCGCACCAGCGGCGGCATCACGGGGCAAGCATCGGCAGCTGATACCGGGTTTGCGCGCGATCCCTCCGTGTCCGGCGTGGTGGCCAGCAAGGGCACCTTGCCCGGGGCGGTGCGAGTCACCTTTGGCGGACCGCCCAGCCAGGATTTTCGCATCCTGCGCACCGCAGCGAACGTCTCACCCGCGGCCGGCAACAGCGCCTTTGTGGAGGTGGTGAGGCTCGTTTCCAATGGAGTCTTCAAGCAACGCACGGCCTATGATGACTCCGCCATCCCGGGACTGACCTATTACTACTGGGTGCAGGTCGGCACCTTCACGCCCTCGTACGCGGAATGGGGTGAGTTTCTCGGCTCCGACTCCGGTTCGGCCGGGGCTCCCGCGAGTTTCAGCTACGCGTTGAGCGACTCGGATGCGGTCGGGGGTCCGCGTTTTCACTGGGTCGATGTATCCGCTTTCGGAGTGGCGGGAACAAGTTTTGGAATCTTCGGTCAGGGACACTTCGCAAACTCCTCGATGATCTCGCCGCATGGGTACATCGGGGTTCCGGTCGACGACGGTTCCGACAGCTCGAATGACTGTCCGCTTCCGGCTGCGCCGTCCAATGGAGCTTCCGGAGTGCGGGTCTACCCCTACCACGATGCCCTCACCGGTGGGACCCGCGCGAACGCCACTCGCTTCAATGCCCATCCCCACGCTGTGCCCGGCGAACGGATCGGCGTCTGGCAGTGGAACAATGTGCAACTGGCCGGCGGCAGTG
>JAHECQ010000482.1 GCA_024641625.1 Acidimicrobiales bacterium
CATTGGTGTGGTACTTCGGATGCTCGGAGTGCTGATCGTGGGAATTCTGGTGATGCAGGATCGGATCACCTTTCCTCCGTTGCCCACCGCCTTGAGTTATTTGGGAGTCATTCTCCCGCTCCTGTACCTGGAGACGCAGCGCACATAATGAGCAGCAGCACTGACGGTCCATTCAGCATTGCAGAGATGGTCTTCCACCACACGGCGGATGCCCATGAGCTCGATTTCGGCTATTTCGGCGTGCTCCACCTCCCGGAGTGGGAGCCGATTCACATCGGCAGCTTCGCGATCGACATCTCGCCGACGCGCCATGTGGTCTTCCTGCTGCTCGCCGCGATCATCACGGTCACGCTGCTGACGATCGCCGGCCGCGGGATCCAGAAGGCGCACAAGGCAGGCGTTGCGCCGCGTGGCTTCGCGGGAATGATGGAAGGCTTCACCCTCTGGGTCCGCAACGAGATCGCGATCGCCAACATCGGGGAAGAGACCGGCGCCTCCTGGGCTCCGTTCATCATGACGCTCTTCTTCCTGATCCTCGTCTCGAACATCCTCGGCCTCATGCCCTTCGGCGCCTCGCCGACCGGCAACCTCGCCATGACCGGAACGCTGGCGTTCATCGTCATGTTGGCGATTGAAGTCGGCGGAATGTTCAAGCTCGGCTTCAAGGGCTACATGGGGACGATCTTCCCGCACGTCGAAGGGCTCTCCGGCTTTGGCGCAGTCGCAATGTCCGTCGGAATGGCGCCGATCGAAGTGCTTTCGAAGTTGGTGAAGCCGTTCGCACTCGCCGTCCGGTTGTTCGGCAACATGACCGCCGGCCACTTCGTGATTCTCTCGCTCTTCGGCATCGTCTTCATGTTCGGACACTTGGGCGTCTGGAGCTATGGCATCGGCATCGTGACGGCAGTCGTCGTCACCGCGATCATGTTCCTGGAACTGATCGTCGCGGCGCTGCAGGCCTATGTCTTTGCCCTGTTGAGTGCGGTGTTCATCGGGATGATGCAACACGAGCACTAGGAAGACCGATGACCGATGACCGATGGTCGATGGTCGATGGTCGATGGTCGATGGATGAAGGATGATGGATGATGGATGATGGGTGGGCGTTGCGACGGCATCCCGTCGTGGGCCGACATGGGTGACACGAATGTGTTGCTCTGGGAGTTGGGCTTCGGCCCGCGGACTCCCATCGACTGGCCACCGTTCTTGAGGAGACGGTGCAACCGGACGAGGATGCAAATGACTCTGAATCCTCACTTGAAATGACGAGAACACCATGTTGATGAACATCTTGATGCAGTCTGCCGCCATGTCGGATGCCGCCGCCGCCTCGATGGGTGCGGGTTACGGCCAGCTCGGCGCCGGAATCGCGATGGGCCTCGCCGTCTTGGGCGCTGGCATTGGTTTGGGTCGTATCGGTGGCCAGGTTGCCGAGGGCATCGCCCGTCAGCCGGAAGCCGCTGGTGAGATCCGTGGCGCGGGCCTGTTGATCGCCGTCCTGCTCGAAGGCGCCACGATCATTGCGCTCGTCTTCGCGTTGCTGTTCAAGCTTCTCTAAGAAGGACTGGATAGAACCATGATGCTTCCGTTGCTCTTCAGCACCGAAGGCGGTGCGCTACCGGGACCGTTTCAGCCCACCGCGGGCCTGACGTTCTGGACGCTGATCGTCTTCGTCGTCGTGCTGGTCATTCTCAGCAAGTTCGTCTTCCCGATGATCGTGTCGGCGAATGTCGAGCGTGAGGAGATGATCAAGCAGCAGCTCGCCGAGGCCAAGCAGTTGCACGCCGAGGCGCAGACCGCACTTGAGGAGCAGCGGCAGCTCCTGGCCGGGGCGCGCGGTGAGGCCACGGCGTTGATCGCCGAGGCGCGTACCGCGGCCGATCGTGAGCGGGTGCTTGCGGTCGAGAAGACCAAGGCCGAGCAGGAAGAATTGCTCGTCCGCGCACGCAACGATATCGAGGCACAGCGCATCCGCGCGATTGCGGATTTGCGTCGTGAAGCGGTCGATGTGGCAATCGCGGCGGCAGGCAAGGTGGTCGGGCAGTCGTTCGACGGCGCCGCCGATCGCAAGTTGGTTGAGGACTACCTCGCATCGATCGGGAAGACCTCGTGAGGGAGATCACCATCGCCCGCAACTACGCCGAAACGCTTCTGGCGTTGGCGCAGAAGGCGGATGCTCCCGAAGCGTGGGGCACCTTGCTGGATGAGGCGACGGCAGCACTCGGCTCGCCCTCCATCGAGGCGGTGATGATGTCGCCGCGGGTCACCAAGGCGCAGAAGATCCGGATCATCGAAGAAGCATTCGCTGCGGCTCCCAAGCCGTTCGTACGCTTCCTCGCAGCGGTGGTGCAGCGTGGTCGGCAGTTGATTCTTCCGACGATCGCGGATGAATATCGTGACGTCGTCGACATCCAGCTCAACCGCGTGCGTGCCAGTGTCTCGATGGCGCGTGACGTTGATGCGCTGACTCGGCAGGTACTGGTCGAGCGCCTCACGGCGGCGATCGGGAAGGACGTGATCGCTGGCTTCACAACCGACCCGAGCCTGCTCGGCGGGGTCGTGGTGCGGATCGGCGACCGGATCTATGACGGCTCGGTGCGGAAGCGCTTGTCGCAACTGCGATATCAATTGCTCAGTAACTGAGTCCCAAGTCGCAAGATCATCGATGAGGCCGCCTGAACCACTGGGCGGCCTTGTTGCGTTCCCCTTACAAATTCGCGCAGAACGAGTAGACTCCAAGGGTGCCTCCCGATCCTGCGGAGGTGTCCGCTCCGGACATCGGGAGGAAGGTGATTCCCCGATCGCAGGAGGTGTCTATGAAATCCACCAACTGGGCGATTCCGCTGACGATGGGTGTCTTGGTCAGCGCCTTGGTCGCGTTGCCGCACGCCGCGCTCGCACAAAGAAAGATGATGCCCCCACCTGTGCTGCAGATCTTCGAGGAGATGATCAAGCCGGGGCATGGTGGGCAGCATGCGATGACCGAAGCGGCGTGGCCTCGCGCGTTCGCACGTGCCAACGTGTCGGCCTACTACCTCGCGATGAATTCACAGACGGGTGCTCCGCGCATGTGGTTCATGGCGCCGTGGAATTCATTGACGGAGCTGGAAGCCTCGGATCGTGAGATCGAAGCCGCACCGGGCTTGAGCGAAGAGCTCGACCGCATCGGAGTCGCGGATGCGGAGCACACGCAGGGCTATCGGATCCTGGTCGCCGTCCTGCAGCCCGATTTGACCTACGATGCGATCGGACTCGACATGTTGGACATCCGGTACACACAGGTGACGATGTTCCGGGTGCGG
>JAHECQ010000483.1 GCA_024641625.1 Acidimicrobiales bacterium
CGGGGATTTGCTCGAGATCCTTCGGGGCGTCCGCGAGGATCGAGCCGTCGCCGAGGAAGCCGCTCAGCAGGCGGTGGCCCAGGCCAGCCAACTCGAGCGCGACATGGCCGGACTCGTGGCCGAGCTGGAATCGCAACGGACGGTGCAGGCTCAATTGAAGGCCGAGCTCGAGGTCAGGGTTTCGCAGTGGCAGTCCGAGGTCGAGGCACTGGAATCCGAGGAGCGGGCCCTCAGCACCTTCATTCGCGAACAGGAGGCCAAGCTGGCGCCGAGGGTCAGCTCGCCCGCCGTACCCGGCGTCACGTCGAGCGCGGGGTTCATCTGGCCGGTGAACGCAGCGGTCACCAGTGAGTTCGGCTATCGCGTCCATCCGATCTTCCGAACCCGTCGTCTTCACGCCGGGATCGATCTGGGAGCCCCGAGTGGCACCGCCATCCGGGCGTCCAAGGGTGGGACCGTGATCTCGGCCGGTCCCTACGGAGGGTACGGCAATGCAGTGGTCATCGCCCACGGAGACGGCCTGAGCACGTTGTACGCCCATCAGTCGAAGCTCGCGGTCAAGGCCGGTGACACCGTGTCGAGGGGTGACGTCATCGGCTATGTGGGCTCGACGGGCCAGTCGACCGGCCCGCATCTGCATTTCGAGGTGCGGGCGAGTGGCGATCCCGTCAACCCTCGGCGGTATCTGCCCTGAGTCTGTCGATCAGCGGATGGCCGGACACCGGACGTTCACCGGGAGCTCACACGTTCACCGAGATCTCACACGTTCACCGAGATCTCACACGTTCACCGAGATACTGTGCCAGCCGCTTGCCCCGTCGGGGGCGGGCGCCGTGCGCAGCTCGGTCTGTGTGACGTTCTCTCCATCGGTGGCCCGCACCCGCAACTGGTGGCGCCCCGGTGTAGCGATCCAGGGCAGATACCACTGCCTCCACGCGTTGAGCCCGAGTGACTCGCCGAGCTCGGCCTCGAGCCACTCGCCCTCGTCCACCTGAACCTCGACCTTGGTGATGCCCCGATGAGGTGCCCACGCGACACCGGCGATCGGAACCTCGTCACCTGCGGTCAGCCGTGCACCCGACTTCGGTGTGTCGATCCGGGACTGCGTCTTGATGGGAGCCTCCTTGGCCCAACCGCGCGGGATCCAGTAGCCGTCGAAGGCCTCCATGGTCGTGAGTTCGATGTCCTTCAGCCACTTGGTGGCCGACACGTAGCCGTACAAGCCGGCGATGACGATCCGGGCGGGGAACCCGTGCTTGAGGGGCAGCGGCTCACCGTTCATGGCCACGGCCACCAAGGCCGTGCGGCCGTCGTAGGCCAGCTCGGTCGGGAATCCGCAGTCCCAACCGTCGACCGACGCACTGCGGATCTGGGTGGCACCGGATTGGACGCCGGCCTCGTCGAGCAGCTCGACCAGGGGCACGCCCTGCCAGACGGCGTTGCCGACCAACGTGCCCCCGATCTCGTTCGAGACGCAGGACAGGGTGACCGGGGCAATGGTCGTTGCCCGGGCGAGCAGCTCGTCGTAGGTGTAACTGATCTCGTTGTCGACCATGCCCTTGATCGTGAGTTTCCACCCGGCCGGATCGATCTGAGGAGTCAGCAGGGCGGTATCGATCAGGTAGAAGTCGTCGTTGGGGGTGATGATCGACGAGATGCCTTCGATGCTGCCGATCGGTCCGGCGTCGGCGACGGTCACGATCTCCTCGATGGCGGCAAGGGTCTCGGGTTGGTTCCCGGTGACGGGCAAGGTGACGGCGTCACGGGCGCGTGACGCCGCCGACCGGCCCCGGAGCGTGTTGGAAGCGATGCCACCGGCGGCGGCCACCACGGTTGCCGTGCCCGCCCAGCCGAGGAACGAGCGACGGGGGACGGGAACCACGACGGCTCGGGTCTGCTCCGCGTTCGGTTCGGTCGAACGCATCGACAACGCCTGGGCCGGCGTCGGGCCCGACTTGGCGAACAGGAAGCAGAAGGTGGCGATACCGGCGGCCACCGCCGTTCCGGCGATGAGCAGGGCGCTGATCGGTCCGGCCTGCGCGTCGGCGGCCAATGCCCCGAAGCCGACGACCCCGAACAGCGCGATGCCGATGATGCCGGGCCGGGGTGACGTCCGGGACAACAGACCGAACAGCGCGCCCAGGAGGAGGCTGGTGAGGACCGTGCCGACGATCAGCGCCGGCTTGTCCGACAGTCCGAAGAGATCCTTGCCGAACTGGACGAACCAAGTGGGCGCCTTGTCGATGATCCGGTTGGCGACTGCGATCACCGGGCCGGGTCGTGGCGAGGCGAGTGCGGCGGCGAACTCGCCTGCAGCCAAGGCGACTGCAGCGGCAACGATGCCGGAGGTAGCAGCCACCCAGGCGGGTCGGCGCACGGCGGCTGTCGAGTGGGGGGAGTCGATGTCGAGTGGGGTGTCCGAGTGATCGGAGTCGGGGCCTGGCAACGTCATGGTCGTGTGAATCCTTGCGTCGGTCCGGTGATTCCCCGGCGGGCGGATGTTTCGGGTTTTGTTCGAAATAACGGACCCTGGAGCCGTTCGGTGTCTCCAGCTTGGTCGAAATGGGGCGGGAATGCCGGGCGCCGATGCCGTGTTTGGTGCGGCATGGGTGTCGCTTCCACGAGAATCTCCCGAATCCGGACCGGATCGGCACGATCATTGGCGCTCGTTGCCGCATTGGCCGTGGGGATGACGGCATGTGGGGCGGGCGACTCGACCGCCGGGCCGGCGTCGAGCGACAAGACGGCACTTGCCCCCTCGGACTCCGTCGCCCGGTCGGCAACGGAGTCCACCGAGGCGACGTCGATCGGCGGCCAGAACCTGTTCCCGATGATCGAGGTGGCCGACGCCACAACCGGCGATCCGATCGATCTCGCCGATGAGTTGGGTGGAGGCGACCTTCCCGTCCTGCTCTGGTTCTGGGCACCGCATTGAAGCACCTGTCGGGCCGAGGGCCCGGAGCTCGAGCAGTTTGCTCAGCAGCACAGCGACAAGGTCCGAGTGGTCGGAATGGGCACCCAGGATTCGCTCGACGAGGCCGGCGATTTCGTTCGCGATACCGGTACGACCTCGTTCCTCATGACGTGGGACCAATCCTTCGAGACCTGGCAGTACTACGGCGTCCGTGGCCAACCGAATGCCATCCTCGTGTCCTCGAGCGGTGAACCGCTCCTGCAGTGGGCCGGCCGCCTCGACACCGAGGAGGTACTGAACGCCCTCACAGATCTGTGATGTCGGTCTGTGATGTCGGCGGGAGAGACCTGCGATCCCCGGCGGGGCGGGCGCGGCGGCCAT
>JAHECQ010000070.1 GCA_024641625.1 Acidimicrobiales bacterium
CGTGATCAGCCAGGCGTCGGTACGACTGGACGGCGCCAGCAGACACTTCGCGCCCATCAGCTATCCCGCAGCGTCCGACTTCGAATGCACCCGTGCACTGGTGGACGCCGCACAGGCACATCGGATGCGCTACCGGGTGGGCATCACCGCCTCGAGCGACACCTTCTACCCCGGCCAGGAACGCTACGACACCGTGGCGGGCACGGTCACCCGCGAACTCCGGGGCAGCCTGGCCGACTGGTCCGCTCTGGGAGTGCTGAACTTCGAGATGGAATCGGCCACATTGTTCACCATGTGCGGCACCAATGGCTGGCGAGCAGGCTGCGTGTCAGGTGTCATCGCCAACCGGATGCTCGAGGAACTCCCGAGCGACCACGAACTCATCGAGCGCACCGAAGCAGCGGCCGCGCGAGTTGCACTCGACGCGGCCACCCGGCTGCTGGGCGCCACCTGAATCGATACGAGGGTGGATCAGGTACCGATCTCCGGTCGTTCGACCGAGGTCGCTCGGCCGGGGTTGCTCAACCGGGTAGAACCTCGTGGAGGAGACCGTCGGTGACGTCGTAGACGAAGCCACGGATGTTGTCCTTGTGGGGCAGGAACGGCGTGAGGTGCAGGCGCTGGATCGACTGACTCACGTCCAGATAGGGGTCCTTGAACGACTCGAGCGCCCACCAGGGCTTCACTCCGAGCTCGGCCTCGAGCTCGGCCTTGAACTCGTCCTCGGTCACCCGCTGGAGACCACAATCGGTGTGATGGATGAGGATGATCTCTCGGGTCTGGAGATAGCGCTGCGACAGGCACAGCGAGCGAATGACGTCGTCGGTGATCACGCCGCCGGCATTGCGAATGACGTGAGCCTCACCGTGCCCCAGTCCGAGAATCTCGAACATGTCCATCCGCGAGTCCATGCAGGCAACGACGGCGAGATGACGCAACGGCACGACCTGCAGTTCGGCATCGCGAAAGCGAGCGGCGAAGCTGGCATTGCGTCGCAGCAACTCGTCGGCCGAGGCCGAGAACTCGGTGGCTTGGTCGTCCATGGCCTGCAGGGAACGGTCTCGGTTGGTGTCGTCGGTCATTTGGGTGCCACCTTCAGGTTGCCTTCACTCGATTGGGCGTCTCGCCCTCGGACATGTACTTGCGATACACCCCATCGACAACCACCTGGGCCAAACGCATCGTCAGCTCCGCGACCTCGGCGAAGCTCGTGGAGAGTGGAGCGAAGCCGAGTCGTAGGTTGTCGGGCGGGCGAAAGTCGGGGATGACGCCGAGTTCGGCGATCAGCGCGAGGTCGATCGCCAAACCGTCGTCGTGACCCAAGGACACATGGGATCCACGTCGCTCGGGTTCCACGGGCGACTGCAGTCGATACCCCAACGGGGCCAGGTACTCCTCGAACAGTTCGAGGAAGAAGGCGACCAACCCGATCGACTTGGCCCGAATGGCATCGAGGCCTGCGGCGGCAACGAGATCCAGCCCGGGTTCCATGCATGCCATTGACAACACCGGTGGCGTACCGGTGAGGAAACGACGGATGCCCTCCGCCGGGACATGGTCGAGGTCGAAGTCGAACATGGACGCTCGACCCATCCATCCGGCAAGCGGATTGGTCAGTTGCTCCTGCAAGCTTCGCCGGACGTACAGGAAGGCCGGCGATCCGGGACCACCGGACAGGTACTTGTAGGTGCACCCGACGGCGAGATCCGCCCCACTGGCTTCGAGATCGACCGGCACTGCACCCACTGAGTGCGAGAGGTCCCAGAGCGTCAACGCCCCGTTGTCATGAGCTGCCGCAGTGACCGCGGCCATCTCGTGGAGAAACCCGCTCTTGAAGGCGACATGAGAGAGACAGAGCAGGGCAGTGTCCTCGGACAATGCCGCAGCGATGGCCGCGGTCGACACGGTCTGACCATCGGCCGAGCGGACGAGGTCGAGGTGATGCCCCCGGCCGAGCAGTACGGCCGACTCGGCCAGCGAATGGAGGTCGGAAGGGAAGTTCAAGTCGTCCGACACGATTCCCGTCCGGCCCGGTCTGGCCCCGAGGGCGGCGACCGACAGCTTGAACAGATTGACCGTGGTCGAGTCGGCCACGATCACTTCGTCGGCGTGTGCCCCCACCAGTCCGGCGATCTTGGCCCCCAGCCGCTCCGGGAGGTCGAGCCAGTGGTCGTTCCAGCCCCTGATGAGCGAGGCACCCCACTGCCGGCGCACGAGATCGGCCGCGAGATCGATCGCTGCTCTGGGCAACCGGCCGAGCGAGTTGCCATCGACGTAGACAAGTCGCTCGTCGTCGATGACGAATGCCGAACGGGCCGCTCTCAGCGGATCAGCCTGGTCGAGTTCCCTCGCTCGTTCGAGCACATCGGGCCGGCTCATGTCGAGGCGGCAACCGGTGGTAGATCGAGGTCGACATGGGTGGCAACCGGTAGGTAGCGGATGCCCTTCGCCTCGAGCACGGGGCCGGCGTGGCCACCTCGATCGATCAGCGTGCAGGCCGCCACCACGGTGGCTCCGGCGGCCTCGATCACTTCGATGGCCTTGAACATCGAGCTTCCCGTGCTGACGACATCCTCGACCACGACCACGAGATTTCCCGGACCCAGGGCAGCGCCCTCGATCTGCTTGCCGGTGCCTCGCCCCTTCGGCTCCTTGCGAACGAAGAACCAGCGCTTGTCGCCGGCGAGAGCGGTGCCCACGGCGAGGTGATCGGCCCCGAGAGTGAGCCCACCGATCGAGTCGTACTCGATGCCGGCATCGACGAGCAAGGCGTGGATCGTTTCACAGGCCACGCGCAGATCTGCCGCCTCGGACAACCCCGCCTTGCCGTCGACGAAGAACTCCGACAGCTGCCCCGATGCCAGCTGAATGGGCTCGTCGAACCGCAGAACCGCCTTCTCGGCCAGGATCTGTTGCGTCTTCGCCACCAACTCGTCGACCGTCATGATGCTCCCGATCACCCGGCTCGGATGCCGGGTAGCCCCAGATGCCGCCGACCTTCGGTGGCCCCCGAGGAGGGTAGTGGGGCGCGTCCGACCTTGGGGTCAGACCAAGCTGTTTGCCGGCAGCTCCAACATGACACCAAGCTGTTCGATCAGATCCTGGGCGGCACAGGGCCGGGCCACCAAGTACCCCTGAACCAGGTGAACCCCCGAGGCCACCACCGATTTCCACTGTTCGGCATTCTCGACGCCTTCGACCACGAGAGGAATGCCAAGGGCACCGGCGATGGAGACAATGGCCTGCATGATGGCGCACGAGCCCTCCGAGCACGCCTCGTCCTGGGGGCGCATCCGCTGGAGCGTGAGCAACAACGTCCGATCGACCTTGATCAGGTCGAGCGGGAGTCCCAGGAGCTGGCCGAGGTTCGAGTAGCCCGAGCCGAAGTCGTCGACCGCAATGCGAACTCCGGCCCTTCGCAGCTCTTCGAGCCGCTCGATGATCTCCCGGTTCTCGTTGATCATGATCGACTCGGTGACCTCGACGATCAGTCGGCGAGGATCCACCCCCTGGAGCACCATGCGGTCGAGGAGCCCCCCGACGAAGCCCGCCTGCGCGACTTGACGTGCCGAGACGTTCATTGAGATCGCCACCTCGGCGAACGGTGTCCCAGGACCCCACTCGGACAACTGGCTCACCACGCGACGGGCCACCCAATCCCCGAGGGGAATGATGGCCCCGGTGCGCTCGGCCAGAGGAATGAACGCAGTCGGGGAAACGGGACCGAGCATTGGGCTGTTCCAGCGAAGCAAGGCCTCGAGGGCGAAGAGGTTTCCGTGTGCCGTCGCCACGATCGGCTGGAAGAACAACTCGAACTCCGAGTCGTAGTCGGCGTCCCGCAGCGCCCGGTTCATCGTCGCCACTGCGGAAACCGCTTCCTCGAGCGCCGGATCGAAGACCACCGTCCGACCGCCGCCGAGGCGCTTGGACTCATAGAGGGCGATGTCGGCCATCCGGAGCAGGTCGGCACTTCCGAAACGACCGTCGCTGAGCACGATGCCGATGCTTGCCTTGGTCGACTCGAGGTGACCATCGAGATCAAAGGGCGCCCGCAGGACATGGTGGATCCGGCCGGCCGCAGCCACAGCCTCGGCTTCGTCGGCGACAGCCGCCAGAACGACGGCGAACTCATCACCTCCAAGGCGCACCAGGGTGTCACCCGATCGCACGACCGACGCCAAGCGGTTCGCCATCTGACGCAACAACTCATCACCGCTCGCGTGACCGAGGGAGTCGTTGACCTCCTTGAAGCCATCGAGATCGAGCATCAACATGGCAATCAGACGTCCAGGATCGAGCGCACGCGACACCAACTCGAGGGTTGGATCGATGACTCGTCGATTCGGCAGGTTCGTGAGCGAATCGATCATCGCCTGCGTCTCGAGTTCGGACCGCAACTCGACCTCACGGTGCGCGTCCCGAATGGTGACGAGGCGGCCGCCGACCTCGGGCTCGTCGGACAGGTCGGTGACCCTGACGTCAAACCACCGCAACGAACCATCCGAGCACCTCAACCGGTACAGCCCACCCGAGCCACTCGAATGGAGCTGCTCCGCCAGCGCCGACGTCGACGATCCGGCCAACGCACACAGTCCCGACTCGCTCGCCAGTTGCGCGGGGTCGAAGTGTCGGCACGCCGACGTCGTCTGGAAGACCAATTCCCCGGACGTGGCGAACACCAGCACGACGTCGGACGAGTCATTGAGCAATGCCTCCAGCCGGCGGGCCGTGGACAAGGACAGTTCGGTTTGGGTGCGTTGGAACGCCCAGCGGGTACGCGACCTCACCAATGCTGCACCACCGCCGATGGCGACGGCAGCCCCCGCCAACAATGACCAGAGTGCGACCCGCTCGGCCTTTCGGGCACTCGCCCTGGAACGCTCGACCGAGCGCGCCAACAGTCGATCGAGATCATCATCGTCGGAGGGCGGGCCAGGGGGACCGAGTCGGTAGGCAGCCGGCATCGCCCCGCGGTGGCCGAGTTCGGCCAGCATCTGTTGCGCTCGGCTCGCCTCCGTGGCCGTCAGGCCGTGGAGCGCATCGCTGTTGCCCGAGGCAATGGCGATTGCGGCATCCGCCACCGCAGTGGTGGCGCTTTCCAGGCGATTCTCGTAGCGCGCCCCGGTGCTTCGACGGACCCCGTCGGCGGTGCGAACGATCAGCGCAGAGGTACGGAGCTCAGCGGCGTCCATCGCCGCATGTCGCTCCTCGCGCGCCTCGTTGATCGTGTACCCGACCAGGCCCATGCTGGCCAGCACGGCGAGAACGGCCAGAAAGGTCGGCCACCATCGGTTCGTCGGCGCGTCGTCGGTCATCATCAGGATCCTGGGAGGCTTCGGCAAGTCCCAGCGAACACCTGAGCGCGTTGAGGCGATTCCCCCAGCGAAGATGACGACCCGGCGGGTTCTCCCTGCCGGTCAGGCTCGAGCCGTCAGCGCCACCGATCGAGATCGACGCGATCGGCCAGCACGGCGAAGATCTGCAGACGAGGCCCTTCGACCTCGCGGCTGATGTGGCCCTGACCGGTCAGATCGTCGGCCAACAGGAGGTCGCCGGGGCCGAAGGTCCGCTTCACTCCCCCGCCGACCTCGATCTCGGTCCGGCCGACGAGATGGATGGCGAACTGCCTCCGAGGGGCGACATGGTAGTCCCACACGACGGGTCCGGCCTCGCTGGTGTCGCGAACGAAGATCGACTCGATGGAAATGGGAGAGGACATGGCACCCGCGGCGGAGATCGTCAGCGGCAGATCCAGTTCTTCGAAGTGCGAGAGCCCGTCCTCACCGGAGTAGATGCGCGTGACCAGCACGCCGATCAGACCGTGGTCGCCAGCGAGACCCGCTCACCCGAAGCCGTTGCCGGTGCGTGACGCGCATCCTCGGGGCCGAAGGTCTTGGTCCAGCACGCAAACTCGAGCACGATGCCATCGGGGTCCTGGAAGTACACGGAGCGCACGAACACACCATCGTGCATCTCGGCCGCGATCGTTCGCTCGCTGTCGTCGTGATTGAGCACCGCCCCCAGTTCGACACCCTTGGCCCGCAGCTTCTCGACGTATTCATCGAACTTGTCGGCGGGAACGTCGAAGGCCAGGTGGTTCATCGAACCGTGCGCCGACACGATGTCGCCCCCACCGGGCATCTGCGCGGCGCCGCTGATACCCGGCGAGGCCTCGGGGGCATTGGGGAACCAGAAGAAGGCCACCGAGTCGCCGTTGCCGCAATCGAAGAAGAAGTGTTGCGCCCCGCCGGGAATCTCGAGCGTCTTGATCAATGGCATGCCCAGCACGTTGGTGTAGAAGTCGACCGTGCGGGCCATGTCCTTGCAGACCAAGGCCACGTGGTTGACACCGCCGAGCTGGAATTCGTTGTTGGTTCGGTTCGTCATCGTCTGCTCCTGTTTTCGAGCGACCCCTCACGATTCGGGGAGTACCGTTTACAGTACGCCACATGACACGCACCCGACAGATCCCCCGCTCCGAGGCACCCGAATCGGTCCTGCCCGTCTACGATCGGCTCTTCGGCGATCGCGACCCCGTGGCCGAGCCGGGGACCGCCACCGGAACGCCTGGTAACTGGTGGACCGTGTTCGCTCAGACGCCGGCACTGCTCGACCACATGGTGGCCGGATTCGCCTTGTTCTCGAGTCCCGACCGCGTGCTTCCGGCCAATCTGCGCGAACTCGGTCTCGCCCGCGCCGGGTTCTGTGCCGGCAGTCAGTTCGTGTTCAGTCAACACTGCAAGGCCGCCCGCAAGGCCGGTGTGACCGATGCTCAGATCGAGGCGCTTCCGAGCTGGTCCATCGCCGATGTCTTCAGCCCCGCCGAGCGGGCCGTACTCGCCTACACCGACGAGTTGGTGCTGGGCGACGGCCGAGTTCAGGACGCCACCTTCGCCGCCTTGGCCGAACACCTCGGCGAGCCCGCCATCATCGAGCTGACCTATGCCGTCGCCAGCTATCGGCTGCACGCGCTGATGTGCCGGGCGCTACGGCTCGAGTACGACGACGTCGACGAGCGGATCGTCGAGATCGCCGCGCCGGATCAGGCCGACGCCGACGTCATGGGCACCATCAGCATGCGCTGATCGCTCGGGCCCACGAACCCGAACGGACAGGTACTCGACCGACAGGTACTCACTGCCTGTCCATCGCCCACTGGGCAATGGTGTCGGCAACGGCATCCCGTGCGTTGTCGGGCGAGAGGAAGTAGTGGTCACCCGGCAAGGTCAGGTGGGTCTTGTCGGTGGCGGCTACGGCGGACATGATGGCCCGAGCGTCGGACGGGAACACACCCGAGTCGCCGGCAGCATCGATCAGGAGCGTCGGGACCTTCAGGCGAGCGAGGTGCGGCGCAGCCTGGCACTGCGAGTCCTCGAGGCTCCACATCGACAGCCACGTTCGCAACGAATTGACCAACCCGACGCCGTAGACCCCTGCGTTTGCGTGCCTGGGGTTTCCCAGATAACAGCTGTTGGCCGGCCGGTCATTGGGATCGAGGCTTGGATCGACGAACCTTGGATCGGCCCAGACCCGGTTGACGACGAAGAGGCGATCTCGCACGCCCCCGGCTGCGCAACGCTCCAGCTCGGCTTTGACCCACTGGGTGATGCGGTGATTCCTCGCGACCTGAGCGGCCCGGTAACGAGCAACGAACTCATCGCTGAACGGCGGACCGTTGCGAGGATTGAAGATGTCGAGTTCGGGATCGATCGCCAGCGGATCGAGCTCGTCGATGACCGCACCATCGAGCCAATTCGTGAAGATCTCCGGTCGACCGGGATGGGCCGAGACGAACACATAGAGGTCCCCACGGGGCAGATCGTCGATGCAGTCCAGTGGTGGAAGCCCCGCCGTGGGCAACAGATTCGGCTGGACCGCCTGAGATTGATACGCCGCCATCAACGAGCCACCGCCCGAGTTCCCCAGCAACACGACGGTCTCCACGCCGGCAACCTCACGCATCCACCGCACACCGACACCGATCTCGGCGACTGCATGGTCGAGCAGGAAGGCTCGCTCGTTACCTCGAAAGCGCGTGTTCCAACCGAGGAATCCAAACCCCCGCCCGGCCAGGTACGAGGCGTGGTAATGCTCGGAGAAGTCGACGTTGTAGTGCGTGGCGATGAAGCCGATCTTGGGCCGCTCACCTCGCGGGGTGTGCCACAAGCCTTGGCACGGGTGGCCGCCGGCGCCGGCACGGCCGACGATCGGCGACGGAAGACCGACAAAAGTTACGTCTGTAGCCACATCCATCTCGGTGAGTGTAACATTGCCCCATGACCGCATCCATCGAGACCGACGAGACTCCGGACACCGTCACGGCCGACGAGTCGAGCAGGGCGAGCGACGCCGATGCCGCCCACAACGAGCTCGTTGCGAAGATGACCGGCGGAATGGTTCGTCGGCGACCCGATACTGCGTTCCCCGAGTTCACCGGCAGCGAGCGACTTCGCCCCGATGGCCGCCCCCGCGCCGCCCTTCGAACCGAGCTTCGACGCATCCCCGATGTCCGCAATGCCATCACCTGTGTCACGGCCCTCGGACTGCCGGTGCTCCTCGTCGCTGCCATCGTGAGGATCGACCACTGGGCTGCGATCGCCGTGGGAGTGATCGTCATGGGGGTGCTCCAGAACCGTATGTTCATCCTTCACCATGAAGGTGCGCACCGGCTGCTGTTCTCGAATCGTCGGGTCAACGACGTCATCGGCGTGAACCTCTTCGGATGGCTTGCCTTCGGCACGGGCACCCACGCCTATCGCCGGGGACACGCCAACCACCACCGCGACGAGTTCGGACCCAAGGAGCCCGACTTCCTGCTCTACAGCTTCTACCCGATCAGTCGCAGATCGCTTCGCCGAAAACTGCTCCGAGACGCCAGTGGCGTGTCGGCCTATCGGATCCTGAAGCCTCGCCTCACGGGCGTCTTCCACCGACGCTACTTCGTCAACAGCCTCCGTTTCTTCGCCGGGCAACTGGTGGTCTTCGCTGTCTTCGCCCTGTTCGGGCACCCGTGGCTCTACTTCCTGCTCTGGGCCCTTCCCTACGCGGTGGTGTATCAGGTGCTCAACCGACTCAGGGCCATTGCCGAACACGGCGGCATGACCCGGTCCGCCGACCGGCGTCGGACCTCCCATCACGTGCATCAGAGCCTCCTCGCCCGAACGGTGCTGGTCCCCTATGGGGTGGGCTATCACCTCGCTCACCACGTCGACTCGGGTATTCCATTTCGCAATACGCCTCGGCTCCAGCGAGTGCTGGAGGAAGATGGCTACGTTGTCCCCGAACTCACCTGGCCGTCCTACCGCTCGCTCTGGAAGGCCCTGGCCGGCGGGTGATCGACGACCTGCTCCGGCCCCTCTCGGCGCGGAGCATCATTGCCTCGACCTTGCTGGGCACGCACCCTCCCAGGCTCTCGGGTCGCCTGTTGGTCGCCCTGGGCCAGGAGTTCGGGATCCCACCCGGAACGCTACGGGTTGCACTGTCGCGCATGGTCGACCGCAACGAGTTGACCAATGAGGACGGGACCTATGCCCTCACCGGCCTGCTGCTGGTCCGTCAGGAGCGACAGGTACGAAGCCGACAACCGACGCGACCATGGGACGGCTTGTGGGAAGGTGCCATCGTCACCGCGTCTGCTCGCACAGCAACCGAGCGAGCCCAACTCCGACGGGCATTGGTGACTCTCGGGCTCGGTGAGCGACGAGAAGGCGTTTGGATGAGACCTGACAACCTCGATCCGATGCGGTTCACCGCTGCACGTCGGGTGGCCGATGAACAGGTCGAGTGGTACCGCATGGCCCCGATGGACCCTCGTGGGGGACGAATGCTGGCTGATCACCTCTTCACGCTCCCTGCCTGGGCCGAAGAGGCGCTCGCACTCATCGACCGAATCTCGACCGCCGCGGTCGAACTCGACACCGCCGAGACACCGACCCGAGGCGAGACTCTGACCCAAGCGTTCATCCTCGATGCTGCCGCCCGTCGCTTGTTCGTACGCGATCCCCTCCTCCCCGATGCCCTGATCCCGGACGATTGGCCGGCTCAGGAACTCAGGGCAGCATTCGAGGAGCTCGATCGCCGCTTGAGCGTGGCGCTACGAGCCTTCTTCAAGTCCGTTCATTGACGCGGAGAGAGACGACCCACTCGGGGCCGTCCCTCTCGATGCTTCACTGATCGGGTTCAGTGGCGGGTTGAGGCGAACCTCAGAAGTCCATGCCGCCCATGCCGCCCATGCCGCCCATGCCGCCCATGCCACCCATGCCGCCCATGCCACCCATGTCGCCGCTCGGCTCGGGATTGTCGGTGATGAGCACCTCGGTCGTCAGGAGCAACGACACCACGGAGGCCGCGTTCTGCAGCGCAGCGCGCGTGACCATGGCGGGATCGATCACGCCCGCGACCACGAGGTCCTCGAACACGTCGGTTGCGGCGTTGTAGCCGATGTTGCCGGTTTCTTCCTCGGTCCGGGACACGACGATGCCAGGCTCCCCGCCCGCATTCGTCACGATCTGCTTGGCCGGCGCCGACAGCGCGTGACACACGATCCGTGCGCCAGTGGCCTCATCGAAGTCCTTCAACTTCTTGGCCGCCGCCTCGGCGAAGGGCTTGGCCCGTAGCAGGGCCAGTCCGCCGCCAGGCACGACACCTTCCTCGATCGCTGCACGAGTGGCCGAAACGGCGTCCTCGATCCGGAGTTTGAGCTCCTTGAGCTCGACCTCGGTGGCTGCGCCGACATTGACGACGGCGACGCCACCGGCCAGCTTGGCCAACCGCTCCTGGAGCTTCTCGCGGTCGTAATCGGAATCGGTGTTCTCAATTTCGTTGCGCAGCTGGTTGACCCGGGCCTCCACCTCGGCATTGCTGCCGGCACCGTCGACGATCACGGTGTTGTCCTTGGCCACGACCACCTTGCGCGCCTGCCCCAGCAGATCGAGGGTGACGCCGTCGAGCTTGAGCCCGATCTCCTCACTGATGACCTGTCCGCCGGTGAGGATGGCCATGTCCTGCAGCATCGCCTTGCGGCGATCGCCGAACCCCGGCGCCTTGATGGAGACCGATGAGAAGGTACCGCGAATGCGATTGACCACCAGCGTGGCCAGGGCCTCCCCCTCGACGTCCTCGGCGATGATCACCAGTGGCTTGCCGGACTGCATGACCTTCTCGAGCACCGGGAGAAGATCCTGTACCGAGCTCACCTTGCCCTGGACGAGGAGAAGATAGGGGTTGTCCAGCACCGTCTCCATGCGATCGGTGTCGGTGACGAAGTACGGCGACAGGTAGCCCTTGTCGAACTGCATACCCTCGCTGAACTCGAGATCGAGGCCGAACGTGTTCGACTCTTCGACGGTGATGACGCCGTCCTTGCCGACCTTGTCGAAGGCCTGCGCCAGGATCTTGCCGACCTTGGGGTCGCCGGCGGAGATGGAGGCAACGTGCTCGATCTGCGATCGATCATCGACCTCGATCGACTGGGTGCGAATGGCCTCGACTGCGGCATCGACAGCTACCTGGATGCCCCGCTTGAGGGACATCGGATTGGCTCCGGCGGCCACGTTGCGCAGGCCCTCTTTGACCATGGCCTGTGCGAGTACGGTTGCGGTCGTCGTTCCGTCGCCCGCGACATCATTGGTTCGCGTCGCGACCTGCTTGACCAACTGGGCGCCCATGTTCTCGAATGGGTCATCGACGTCGATCTCCTTGGCGATCGTGACGCCGTCATTGGTGATCGTGGGTGCGCCCCACTTCTTGTCCAGCACCACGTTTCGACCTTTGGGGCCGAGGGTGACACGAACAGCATTGGCCAGGCGATCGACGCCGGCTTCCAGCTTCCGACGGGCTTGGTCTTCGAACAGAAGTTGCTTTGACATGTTGATCCTTCCTCTTCAGGTAACGGGGACTAGTTGACGATTGCGAGGATGTCGCGGGCGCTGACCACGAGCAGGTCTTCACCGTTGCTGGCGATCTCGGTACCCCCGTACTTGGAGTAGACGACGCGGTCGCCGACGCTCACCCCCATCGGGATCAGCTCACCGGTCTGGTCGGATCGCTTGCCAGGACCCACGGCGAGGACATCACCCTCCTGAGGAAGCTCCTTCGCTGAATCGGGGATGACGAGACCCGACGCTGTCACCATGAGAGGCTCGGCGGGTCGAACCACGACACGGTCCTCGAGAGGAACCAGCGTGGAAGTGGTTGCGCTCTTGGCCGCGGCTTTGGGAGCCGGCTTGCGAGCAGATTTTGTTGCCATGGGTTGTTCGAACCTCCGGATTGTCGATGGTCAGCAGGGGCGAGGAACAGCGAACCGCCCGGACACCCTCTGCTGAATGATGTTCTCCACTAGTGAAGGTGACTCACCAGTGAAGAGTTT
>JAHECQ010000484.1 GCA_024641625.1 Acidimicrobiales bacterium
GCATCGTGAGGAAGATCAACGGGATGCCCAAGAACTTGCCGTTGCCGAAGCTGACGACGGAGTCCGCAATGTCACTCGGAGGTGCAAGACCGCCCGTCCTGTGACGGATGACGCCAACCAGGATCGTGCCACTGCCGAGCGTAGTGACGACCGCGTTGACATTGAAGCGGGTCACGACCACGGCGTGGAAGGCACCGACCAAGACCCCGACCAAGGCTCCTGTAGCGAGACAAACGATGAGTGGCCATCCGGCAGAAAATGCCTGTGCCACCGAGACAGCTGAGAGGGCGGCGACCGGGCCGACGGAGAGATCGAACTCACCTGCAATCAACGGTATGAGTGCGCCGATCGCTACCACGCCGAGAACCGCCTGGCTCGCCACGAGGATCCGCAGGTTCGCCGCCGTCGGAAATACGTCGGACGTCTTCGGCCACACCGAGAAGAAGACTGCGACGACGAGACCAACGAGCAAGAGCGCGTACGACTGCAGCAGCGTCGCTGCTCGGCTCTGGCGCGGCCGGAGTGCCGGGGCCGACTTGGCATCTGGTGGAGCGAGGTCTTCGACCGGCTCGTCGACGATACTCATGCCGCCTCCTCTTGCGCGGAATCGGCCTGATAGACGGCCCGCGCGATGCCATCTTCATGAAACTCATCTGGGGAAAGGCGTCTGAACACCCTGCCCTGGCTGACCGTCACGATGGACGTGCAGAGCTCGACCAGTTCCTCGAACTCCGACGAGACCACGACAACTGCCGCTCCAGCATCCGCGGCCGCTCTGACCAAGCTGTAGATCTCGCGGCGGGCACCGACGTCGACCCCTTGAGTGGGTTCGTCCAGGAGCAACAGCGTTGGCCCGTATTGCAGCCAACGAGCGAGCACGACCTTCTGTTGGTTGCCACCCGACAGAGCACTGATCGGCAGATCGACACTCGCGGTCTTGATCCCGAAGCTGGTAACGAGTTCCCGAGCCCGTTGCTTCTCGGCTTCACCGTCCACACGGCCGAGAAAACCTGCGTACTGCCGAATTCGGGGCATCGAGAGGTTCCGTGCCACGGAATGATCCCTGAATAGTGCGTCGCGGGGGCGATCTTCGGGAACAAGTGCGACTCCCTGACGGACCGCTTCGAACGGGTCGTTGACCACGAGTTCGTGGCCGTTCACCCGGACGGTCACATCGTCGCGGGGCGTCGCTCCATACACCTGGCGGAGCAGCCGCGTCCGGCCCGACCCCAAGAGTCCCGCAAGCCCGACAATCTCTCCGGCTTGAACGTGAAGCGGCTCCCTGAACCGCGGAGCCGTGACCTCAAGGACCGGCGGACCGGACACCTCGATCGTCCGCTCAACTGTTCGCACCTCGGTGTTCAGGACGTCGCCCGTGATAGCTGTGACGAGCGCATCGTGTTTGATGTCGTCGCCAGCGAGACGCTCGACGACGTGCCCGTCCCTGAAAATGGTCGCCGTGGATGCGATCCGAAGCACTTCTGAGAGCCGATGGGTCACCATCAGAATCGACTGACCCTGAGCAGCGTAAGCCGACAATGCGTCGAGTAGGTGGTCGACTTCGTCGCTGTGCAGGCTTGCTGTTGGTTCGTCAAGTACCAACACTCCGGAGTGGGCGCCGTGCTGGTCCTGAAGGGCACGAGCGATTGCCACCATCATCTGCTTCGCGGAGCTGAGCTCTCCGAGCACCTGATTCGGTGACGCGTCGATGTCGAAGCGTTCCAGTAGAAGGAGCGCTCGCCGCCGTTGATCGCGCCAGTGGATCCGTCCGAGAGGTCCCCGCTCAAACCCGTGTCCGATTGCGAGATTCTCGGCCACGGTCAGATCCGGAAATACGGAGCTGTGCTGATGCACGAAGTGCAAACCTATCAGTCGGGCACGCTCTGGCGTCTGTGACGAAGCCGGCTGACTCCCTTCCGAGGTCACCAGATCTCCCGCATCGGCCCGCTCGACGCCGGCCAGGATCTTGATGAAGGTTGACTTGCCCGATCCGTTTCCGCCCAGGAGCGCATGGACCTCTGCCGGTCGAATATCGACGTCGACCGCGTCCAGCGCTTTGACGCCGCCGAACTGCTTGCTCACTCCACGAGCGGAAAGGACGCCCGGACCGGGTACGAGAGCTCCAGTGTGGTCCGGGCGTCCGTCCATCACGCCCCGGTCCAGGTCTGTTCGAAGATGGCGACGAAGTCGACCCCGGCAACGAACCCGCCGTCAGCTGGGATGTTGTGCGTCTTGTCGTACCAGATCACAGGAGTTCCGGTGGCGGCCTGCGATTCGCCGGCCAGCGCCCGGTTGACCGCATCCATCCCCGAGTAGTGATCCCAGGTGTGTTCTTGCACGAACCCGGCGTTGAGTCCCTTGTCTTGCCGAATGATGTCCATTGTGGCAGGGAAGCCGGTACCCGCGACGACGGTCATCGCGTCTTGACGCCCTGCGTTGACGATCGACGTGTTGATCCCGAGTGTTACGAGGTCGTCGTAGGAGATGGCTACCGCGTTCGCCTCCGGGTGCTGAAGCAGGGACTGATCCGCCTTGGCCTGGAGACCGGAGCCGAAGTCCTCCACCGTGACGACCACGGTGTCGACGATCTCACACGTCGGGCACAGCTCGGAGAGTCGGGCCTCCAAGCCCTTTTGTACCGCTGCGGTGACGAGAAAGTCTGGAACGGCGAACTGGATGATTTTGGCCTCCGACCCGACGGTGGCAACGATGTACTCGGCTTGCGAGACGCCATACGCGTACCAGAGGTCGAAGCCCGTCCCATCGCCGTCTGGAAGGGGGTAGAGCGGCTGGGCGTCGAAGAGGTTCTCTTCCCCCTCGTTGGCCTCGCCACAGTCAACGGAGGCGAGGCCGACGATCTTGACACCTGCGTCTCGCGCCTGCTGAAGTGCTGCCTCGTTGCCCGGGCAGTCGACGCCGTACAGGAGTATTGCATCTGCCTGTTGGGCAACCGCCTGGCGGATGCCCTCCTGGTAGGCGGCGGGGCTGAACTGGCCGTCGTAGATAATCACGTCTGCGCCAAGCTGTTCACCAATCTTGGTCACCGCTTCGACGCCGGCGGTGCCCGATGGCGACGTTGTACCGGCGCTCAGGTAGAAGATCTTCTTGCCTTCTAGGACCGACGCTGGGCCATCGGTCGGCGGACCTACCGTGAAGTTGGCGAAGTATTGGTCGACTGCTGCCTGTGCTTCGGCGACTGGGTCACTGTCGGGTGCTTCGGTCGCGGTGGGCGCTTCGGTCGCGGTGGGTGCTTCGGTCGCGGTGGGCGCTTCGGTCGCGGTGGGCGCTTCGG
>JAHECQ010000485.1 GCA_024641625.1 Acidimicrobiales bacterium
CGTTGGCAAAACGATGGACGACTCATCGGTTTGACTGCGAGTGGTCCCGCCGGATTCAACGGCGTGTTCGGCTACCGCCCGGGGCGGGTATGTGGTTGCGACTGCTGGGGATTCGTTCGCCGTGGCCTTCGGTCGCTCTGCCAATGGGTTGGCTGCTGCGGTTGAGGCGCAGCGTGGGTTGGGTGCTGAGCGGTGGCCCGACGATGTGGTGATGGGTGTGCGGATGGGTGTGCAGAGAGGTTGCTCCGGCCGATGACCTGCAGCCGTAGCTTGAAATCGCTATCGGACGGAATCACTATCGTGCGCGGTCAGAACTTGTCGTGTACGCCGAGTCGATGACTCCCTTGTCGGCCCCTGGATAGCAGCCGCCGACGACGAGTTCTACCGCTACACGATCACCAGCCTTCAGTGTGATCGCTCCCGGCTGAGCAGCCACGGACGCCAACTAAGGTGAAGTGATGGCGACCCTTCCCACCCCGGGCGCTTCGTCCACATCGACCACAGCCGTCGAGCTGTATTGGATCCCTCTCGGTGCCGGCGTGGGTGGCGCCGTCGTGCGATGGAGCGGCCGCATCTACGAAGCCACGGCAGCGACACTGGCGCGACGGCCGCGGTGCTCGTTGTACCACTCGGCGCTCATGGTTGATCTCGACGGTGCCCGCACCGCAATCGAGATGGCACCCGTATGGGTGGGACGTGGCGACCGCGGTGTCGTTTCCCAAGGGCCCGTCGGTGCCCACTTCTTGGGCCGATCGCCGCTGTTTCGCTACGGGGTCCGTCGCTGGCCCGGTGGTTCGATCCCCGACCTCGCGGCGGCCATCGGAGGGCCACAGCACCTCTGCGACGATGCGGTCATCGCTGAGCGGATACTGGATCTCGTCCCGAGCTTCCCGACCACTACGTGGGGTCGTGACGAGCTCGGCACCGGTGAGATGTGGAACTCCAACTCGCTGGTTTCCTGGCTGCTGGTCCGAGCCGGGCTCGAGATCGCTTCGGTTGGCCCACCCGAAGGAGGTCGCGCCCCGGGCTGGCACGCCGGTCTCATCGCTGCCACTCGCGATCACCCCTGGCCGACTCGCCGGGGTTGACCTGGCTGCGACCAGTTTCGAGGAAGGCATCAGGCGATTCCGTTCTTCGGTTGCCACAGAGAGCGGTGGGCGGTGTCGCCCGCTGGCGACCGACAGACGGAGAGCGACCCACCGAGGGGTGTCGCTCCCTGCCACCTGTTGCCGCAGGTGCCGGATGGGGGAGGTGAGGTCAAGTCCCCCTCCGATACTGAACAAGTGTTCGATCATCGAGTCGATCGGGTTCGGCACACGGCGACCGGTGTCGCCTCCAGAGGCTATGCCAGGAGCGCCGTGGCGATGAAGCCTGCGTAGCCGAGCAGCAGGATGAGTCCGTGGGCTTTGCGGAGCGTCTGGTCGCGGGTCGAGAGTGCGAGCACAAGTGTGAGAAGTACGGCCATTGCGGTGTATGGGGCTCGAATGGTGGTTGCATCGGTGATGGCGATGGGTGCGATGAGGGCTCCGGCGCCGAGACTCATGGTCAGGTTGTAGGCGTAGGATCCCACGACGCCGGCAACGACGGCTTCGGTGATGCCCCGTCGGGATGCGGACCAGGCCAGGACGACGAGTTCGAATGCGGTCGCGAAGCCGACGATGGTGAGTCCGAGTTTGGTTTGGGTGGCTTCGATGCCGGAGAGCTGCTTGACGCCTTCTACGAGGGCGATGGATCCTGCGGTGAGCGCAGCGAGTCCGGCGATGACGAGTGCGAGGTCGCTCCCGACTCGGCTGGGGCCAGTGCGTTCTTCGTTGAGTTCGATGGTTTCGCCGAGGGGCGGTGGTTGGCGTTCGGCGATCCAGATTGTTGCGACGAACACGATGTAGCCGGTAACGAGGATGGCTCCTTCGGGTCGGGTGACGGTGCCGTCCCAGGCGATGATCCCGGTGATGGCGGCGGCACCGAGCCCCCCGAGTCCGTAGCGGCGTACTCGTTGTCCGAAGGGCATGGTGGTGACGAACACTCCGGCGGCCAGGGCGAGGGTGACGATGGCGGCGTTTGCCCCGATGACGTCACCGAACGCGACGCCGTCAATACCTCGGGCTGATGCGGTGGCGACGGTTGCGAGCTCTTCTGGCTCGGCGCCAGCGAGAAGAAGTGCAAGTGCGAACGCGCTGATGCCGAGGCGTGATGAGGCGGCGGCGAGGTGTTCAGCGAAGAGCTCCGCGCCCCAGACGATCGCTCCCATCCCGGCAACCATCACCGTCAACCATCCAAGAGCGTTCAACACGATGCCTATTCAACCGGTTGAGTAGCGCTTGGATGATGTCTTCGAGTCGTTCTCGGGTTGTGACGCCGGGGACTGTGTATTGTCCGCCGGCCTTGCCGTTGGCCTTCATCCAGACCACAGAGGTTCCGCCGGGCACATGGCGGACCTCGGGCATCGACATGGCGATGTCGTCGATTCGCTTCGAGGGGTAGTCGGCGTTCTGTGACTGGGCTCGCCGATCACCATCCGCCGCGGCGTAACGCCGGGTGTTCCTCGTCGGCCAAATCCGCCGTGCGTTCGAAATGGCGGCACCTCGCTCGGCCCGATGACACCCCGTCGGCCCCTGATCTCATCGCGCGAGAGTTCGCCGGCGGTGAGCTTGCGGCGCCGGAGTTCGGCGGTCTTGCGGCGGTCCTCGGTCCTGCTGAGCCAGCGGGCCGCGGTTTCACTGAGCGACGCCTTGAACGGTGTCCACGAATCAACGGCTCAGGACACTAGGAGGGCGTGTTCAGCGTTGCTCGCCGGGAGTGCTGATCCGATTCCGGTGGTCGGGGAGCGTCGAGGTCGATAGCCGCGAAAGTGTTCTTGCCGGCTGTTTTGGCTTGGTAGAGGGCGTTGTCGGCGGTGTGGAGTAGTTGGGCGGGTGCGACGGGGGTTCGGGTGGCGGCGATGCCGATGCTGAGTTTGAGGTCGAGGCGAGCGGGTCCGAGTGCGATCGGGTCTGCGGTGGCCCGTAGTGTGGCTTGTGCGAAGCGTTGGGCGTCTTGGAGGCTGATGTCGGGGAGGATGGCGACGAATTCGTCGCCGCCGTAGCGGCTGATGATCCCACGAGTTCCGACGACGGCTTGGAGTCGTCGGGCGAGGGCGATGAGGGCTTTGTCGCCGATGTCGTGGCCGTGGGTGTCGTTGATGTGTTTGAAGTCGTCGAGGTCGATGAACGCGATCGAGAGTTGTCCTGGTTTGGCGGCGAGGTCGGTGAGTTTGCGGTCGAGTGCGCCTCGGTTGAGGAGTCCGGTGAGGGG
>JAHECQ010000486.1 GCA_024641625.1 Acidimicrobiales bacterium
CTGGCGTTCCGCGCGTTGGCGTACCCGATTGACCGTAGGCAAATAGAAGACCGAAGACGAGGCAATACCTGAAATGGCTAGTCGGGACATAGGCCGGCAAGTGATATCGATCTCCCTAGGTGTAACAATCCCTGAGGTTGTTGATGCGGGTGATGGGTGCGCCCTTGAGTGCTGAGTGGCGTCGGTGGTGATTGTATTGGTGGATCCAGCGGGTCAGGTCGTCTTGGCGTTGTTGGTTTGAGGTCCATAATCGGGCGGCGGCCCATTCCCGATCGAGGGTCTGTTGGTAGCGTTCTACTTTCCCGTTGGTTTGTGGCCTGTAGCGGCGGGTGAAAATGTGATCGATCCCGACCGAGTCGAGCGTGTCGCAGAATAGATGAGAGCGGTATCCGGTCCCGTTATCAGTCATGATGGCCTGGATGGTGACTCCTCGGTCAGCGAACCATTGGACGGCCCGTTTGGTGAACTCGAGGCAGGTGAGGGCGGTCTCGTCGTCGAGGAACTCGCGATAGGCGACCCGACTGTGATCATCGATCATCGAATGGAGACAGGTCTTGCCGATTCCGACTGCCTTTTTGACGTTGCCTCGCCCGTGGGCTTTCCATCCGCCCCCATCGGGGATACGAGTGAACTTTTTGACGTCGACATGGACCAGTTCACCAGGGATCTGCTTCTCATAGCGTCTCGGTGGTTTGACCAGTCCCGGATCGAGGCGACGAAGCTGCGAGATCCCGTAGCGTTTCAACACCCGCCACACCGTCGAAGGGTTCATGCCCAGATGCCCGGCGATCTGTTCGGGACCCCACCGGCGACCGAGCCGCAACCCGATGATCCGTCGTTCCCGCTTCACCGACACCCGGCACGGTGACCGATGCGGTGTCGACCGGCGGTCGATCAGGCCGCTTTCACCCTCACCCTGATAACGGTTCCACCATTTCGATGCGGTCTGACGCGAAATCGACATGAACCTGGCCACCTCTGAAATGTCGTAGCCGGCTTCGATCCGACGACACATCCTGAGACGACCCTCCGGCGTCAATGGGGCATTAGCGTGCACGGTGAGCCTCCTCTGGTTCTGTGATGCGTGCAAACACCACTCAACCAGAGGAGCTCACCCCAAACCCGTCAACAACCTCCCGAAATAGAACACCTAGGGCGACGGCATGACCAAGGCCCATGGCAGGCGGCGAGCGCTGATCCATGGCACCACCTCGTTCGGCGAGATGCGAGTTCTTGGGTTCCGTGGTTGGTTGGCCGGTCAACGAAACAGGATGGCCATGGCCAGGGCAAGGATGACGAGGTTCCCAGTTGCAATGGCGATGGCTTGGATGCGGTGGCTGAGGCGTTTGCCTGCAAATGATCCGAGTCCGGCGAGCAGACTTTGCCAGGTGAGTGACGCGGAGAATGCCCCGGCAGCGAAGAGGATTCCTTCGGAGGGGGTCAGATCGTTGGCAATCCCGAGACCGATGATGACTGCGGCGAAGTACACTACCGTGGCCGGATTCACGATGGTCAGGGCCAGGAATCTGGTATAAGTGCCGGTTAGGCTGCGACGCTGCGACGGCGGCATGGCAACGGGTTCAGCCTCCCGGCGAAGGGTGCGAAGGCCTACGCCGGCGATCACGGTGAGGACGATGGCGCTGACGATCCGCAGCGGTTCATCCCAGCTATCGACGAGTCCGCTGAGCGCGGCCCCCCCGATTACGGCCAGACCGGCATAGAACAAGTCGGCGGTGGCCGCTCCGGCGCCAGCGACGAATGAGCTCGAGAATCCCTGCCGGATCCCGGTCTGAAGAATGAGAATGGCGATGGCTCCAACCGGAATCGCAATCCCGAATCCTGCCGCCACCCCGGTCATGAAGGCCTCCATAGCGAACGGCATGGTACGACACGGGCAACCAGAACCCGCCGAACGCCGAAGCTAGGTGGACACTTCGATCAACGACCGAGCGAGAATGTCGACGAATAGGTCGACGTGTTGGCGGGTGGTGACGAGGGGAGGACGTAGTTTGAGGATGTGGGCGTGTTCGCCATCCTTTCCGACGAGCGCGCCGTTCTTGCGCATGAGCTCAAGTAGCTCCCGGGTTTGGGCGGTGGCTGGTGTCTTGGTCTCCCGGTCGGTGACGAGCTCGAGGCCAGCCAATAATCCCCGGCCCCGCACGTCGCCAATGAGAGGTTGTGTGGCGGCCAGCTGTCTCAGCTGCTCGCGTAGGTAGGTACCGGTCGTGAGAGAGTTTGTGATGAGGTCTTCTCGCTCTATGACATCGAGTACGGCCAGTCCTGCCGCACATGACACGGGGTTGCCCCCAAACGTCGAGAACAGGCGCACTTGTGCTTGGAACTCGTCAAGGACGGCCCGACTCGTAATCACCACCCCGAGCGGGTGACCGTTACCGACCGGTTTGCCGAGCGTGACGATGTCGGGTTGCATCCCGAGAAGTTCATGGCCCCACATGGCACCCAGTCTTCCGAACCCCGACTGCACCTCGTCTGCTATTACGAGTCCTCCGGCGGCGTGGATGGTGGACGCGATGGCCCCGAGGAATCCGTCCGGCACGTCCGGGATGCCGCTGGAACACATCGCCGAATCAACGATGAAGGCTGCGAGGTCAATCTCGCGGATACGCAGTTCGGCGATGGCTTTTTCAGTGTCTGAAATCGCCTCGGCGGGCGTGGCGACGGCTCGGCGGTAGTCGTCGGGTGCCGGAATTTCCTCGACGTGTCTGGCAGGTTCGAGTCCTTTTGCGGGTGTCATGGCGATGCCGGCCTGGGTGATGCCGTGATACGCGTTGTGCATCACCAACAATCCAGCGTTCCCGGTCACCACTTGACTGATCTGCCAGGCGACATCGTTGGCTTCTGAACCGGAGTTTACGAACAGACACACATCGAGGTGATCGGCAACCGTGGCGGTGAGTCGGTCGGCATATTCCACGGCGTTGTTGTAGAGGTAGCGGGTATGCGTGTTCAAGGCGGCCAGTTGGCGTGAGATCGCGTTGACGACGTGGGGATGAGAGTGGCCGACGGTCGGAACGTTGTTGTAGAAGTCGAGGTATTGGCGGCCGTCCGCTCCGTAGAGCCAGACGCCCTTGCCACGCTCCAGATGGAGAGTCTCTTTGTAGAAATGTGGCGACCGCTCGCCCATGACTCTCTCGCGATCTGCCCGCAACTGAATGCTGTCGAGGCTCCCATCAATCGGCATCGGAAACCTGAGTGCCCTTCGCAGGCCGATTCTCAGATCAGAAGCGGTCGAATTGACGTGTTCCAGCTGCGACCACATCC
>JAHECQ010000071.1 GCA_024641625.1 Acidimicrobiales bacterium
CACAAGCAGCACCGAACACCGGTGCCGCCCACTCGATCGGTCGGTCGCCTCGACCGGGCGATCCTTCACCTGAGGTCGATCAGGACCCAGCGGGGGTGAATCTTCGGCAGATCGAACGTATGGCCGAGGAGGAGCAACGGTTGATGGAGGTCTGGACGAATCGAACAGCTGCGGCCGTGCTGGGCGCTCTCGAGGAACGCCCACAGACGGTGAGCAGCATCAGCGGCGTGTGGGAACTGGCACGCTCATTCCTCGACTGAGGAGTCGAGGATGTCCAAGGCCTCGTCGACGGACTCGGTGATGGGGACGATTCGATCGAAGCCAGTCGTGTGGAGCAGCCGAGTGAGGGACGGACGGTTGCAGATGACCACCACCCTCCCTTCGGCTTCGCGAACCCGACGAATCCCGCCGATGAGCGCTCCGAGTCCGGCCGAATCCATGAAGGGCACACCCGAGAGATCGATGAGCAAGCGGGGATTGCTGGCCAGACGGTTCAGGGCTTCACGAAACGCACCGACGGAGTAGGCGTCGAGATCTCCCGAGGGTCGACAGACGGTGTAGTCCTCGGCTTCTTCGATGTTCATCTCGATCAAGGTTCGTCGTCTCCTGCCTCGGTGCTCGTTGACATGCGAGGACGCCGACCCGGATGGTAGCGGTTTGCGTCCCACGCAATGTCGCGGTTGTCACCCCAACTGCTCGTTCCCACCATTGGTGGGGACATCGGCCGAGGCCGTCGCATCGACCATCGGCTACCCTCTTGCTCGTGATCGGAGTACTTCTCGCTACAGATTCGGACGCCGTCTACAACGAGGTCGATGCCGCGCTCGCTGACAACGACACCACGGTCTGGCGGCTCCGAACCGGGTCTCAAGTCCTCGAGGTGATCAAGGCCAACGAACCCGAACTCGTGCTGCTGGATCTCCAGATCGGGAACATGGGTGGGATCGCCACGTGCTTGGCCATCCGCCAGGAGGAGGGCTTCGACCGCATGATGCAACGACCGGTCGGGCTCCTGCTCGATCGTTCCGTGGACACGTTCCTTGCACAAGAGGCCAGAGCAGATGGCTGGATCATCAAGCCGCTGGATCCGCTGCGACTCCGACGTCTGGCGCAGCGACTGCTGGCCGGACAGACCCACTACGAGGGTGCCACGACGGTCGCCTGACCAAGGCAACAGCTTGCGCGGTGCCGCCGCAACGGACGCAGATCCGATAACCTCGGCAGTCCACCGCACTCAAGGTGCGTTCGTGATCACGGTGCCTTCGAATCACCGTGATCTCGGGCCACACTGCTTCGGCGGAATCCGGGTTGTAGCGCAGGTTGGTAGCGCGCCTCGTTCGGGACGAGGAGGTCGGGAGTTCAAATCTCCCCAACCCGACAAGTCAGTCGCCGCCGATGGCCGCAGTCCGGTCGAGCAGGCGGCACGGTACCGTTTCGTGCAGTGCCATCACATGCAACCGAACAGCTCCTCAGCCAGCTTCGTCAGGAGGGCAACAGCCGGCTTCGGGCCATTCTCGTCGGCGAGGAAGCGCTGCAGCCCAACGAGCTCGCCGGCGCGGACGATCTGGGGTTGTTCGGACCCGAGAGCGCCATCTGGTACGTCCACGCCGAAGCGGCAATGCTCATCGGCGGGCTTCGTGCCCTCATGCTGCAGACGCTGCACCCCTTGGCCATGGCCGGGGTGGCCGACCATTCCGATTATCGCGAAGATCCCTGGGGACGCCTCCGTCGCACCAGCCGCTTCGTCGGAGCCACCACCTACGGCTCCACGGCCACCGTGGAGCGCTCGATCGCCACGGTTCGCCGCGTCCACGAGCGAGTGGTGGGCACCGCCCCCGATGGCCGTGCCTACTCGGCCAACGACCCTCACCTCATGCTCTGGGTGCATGTCACCGAGGTCGACAGCTTTCTTCGGGCAGTCGATCGGTTCGGCGAGCTCGAACTCGATGATGCCCGCCGAGATCAATACGTCGCCGACATGGCCGAGATCGCGCAGCGGCTCGGCACCGAACCAGCTCCCCGAACCGTCGCCGAGCTCGACGCTTGCATCCAGGCTTTTCGGGCCGAATGCCAGGTCACCGATCAAGCACGCGAGACCATCCACTTTCTGGTTCGCCCCCCGGTTCCCCTCGTCTTTGCCGGGAGCTATGCGCTCATCGTGGCCGCAGCCTTGACGCTGCTACCGACCTGGGCGCGCCAAGAACTCCGCCTGCCTCTTCCGCCGGGACTCGACCGACTGGCAGTGCGTCCCTCGGCCGCGGCCCTCATGAAAGTGCTGGCGTGGCTGCTTCGCGAAGACTCCAGTCTGGCAGCCGTCACCGATACCGGGAACTCGTGATGGAACTGTCCGATGTGCAATCGGTTGTCGAGCGTCTCTACGGAGAAGCCGATCGCGATCGCGGCATTCCCGCCACCGTCGCCTGGCTCTGTGAAGAGCTCGGCGAGTTGGCCCAGGCCGTGCGCAAAGGGACTCGGGACGAACAATTGCACGAACTGGGCGACGTGCTCGCCTGGTTGGCCTCCCTCGCCAACCAGATCGACCTCTCGCTCGAGGACGCCTTCCGCCGCTACGTCGAGGACCCGCCACTCTGACCCGAACGGATCGTCCGCACTCGCACCGTCACTCGGCGGCGAGCAACTCGGCGATCTGTACTGCGTTGAGTGCAGCGCCCTTTCGGAGGTTGTCGCCGGCAACGAACAGGGCGAGGCCGTACTCCACGGTTTCATCGGCCCGGATCCGACCGACCAGGGAGGGATCGGCTCCCGCCGACTTGACCGGGGTAGGTACATCGTCGAGGGCAACCCCGGCGGCAGCGGACAGCAACTCGGTGGCGCGAGCCGGCGAGATCGGGCGATCGAAGCCGGCGTTGATGGCCAGCGAATGACCGGTGAAGACCGGGATGCGAACACACGTGCCCGAGACGAGAAGCTCGGGAATGCCGAGAATCTTGCGACTCTCGTCGCGAAGCTTCTGCTCTTCGTTGGTTTCGCCACGACCATCGTCGACCCCGGACCCCGCCCAGGGGACTGCGTTGTAGGCGATGGGCTCGACGAACGCGCTGGGTTGGCCGAGATCGACCGACGCGCCATCGTGCGTCAGCTGACGAGCATCGCCGGCCTTCGCCACCTGCTCGGCCAATTCGACCACACCGGCCAGTCCGGCTCCCGACACTGCCTGGTAGGTGCTGACGACCAGCGACCGTAGACCGGCTTCCTCGTGCAGCGGCCGCAATACCGGCATGGCCACCATCGTCGTGCAGTTGGGGTTGGCGATGATGCCCTTGGGCCGATGACGGGCTTCTGCATCATTGACATCGACCACGACCAGGGGGACCTCGGGATCCATGCGCCAGGCCGAGGAGTTGTCGATCACCACCACCCCCGCGGCCGCAACCTTCGGTGCAAGCTCCTTGGAGGTCGAGCCACCAGCGGAGAAGATAGCGATGTCGAGGCCGGTGTAATCGGCCGTGGCGGCATCCTCGACGGTGACCGACCGTCCCTGCCATTCGATGGTGCGACCCGCCGAACGGGCCGACGCGAAGAGACGAAGTGTCTCGACGGGGAAATTCCTCTCGGCGAGGAGTTCGAGAACCACTCCACCGACCTGACCGGTTGCGCCAACGATTCCGACGTGCATCCCTCAACGCTACGGCCGATGTCGACCATCAGCCACCGATTTCGGCACTGGCTCGCCTCGTCAAGGTCGACCGACGAGCAGCTTTCCTCAGGCGTCGAGCCCGAAGGCGGTGTGCAGGTGTTGGACTGCGGCTTCAGCCTGTTCGCTGGCGATCACGCAGCTGACGCGAATGGCCGATGTCGAAATCATCTCGATGTTGATGTCGTTGGCGGCCAGCGTCTCGAAGATGGTGGCCGCGACACCCGGGTTCGATTTCATGCCGGCCCCGATGACCGAAACACGACCGATGGTGTCGTCGGTGTCGAACCCGTCGGCACCGAGCGTGTCCACCACTCCGCCCGACAGGACCGCCGACGCCCGGGCGAGATCCTCGGTCGGGACCGTGAAGGAGATGTCGGTTCGGCCCTGTGCCGAGACGTTCTGGACGATCATGTCGACGTTGACGTTCTCGTCGGCCAGGGCACGGAACAACGTCGCACTGACGCCCGGCTGGTCGGGCACGTTGTTGACGGTGACCTTCGACTCCGAGAGGTCGTGGGTGATCGCGCGAATGATTGGCTGTTCCATGGATCCTGCCTCGGGGGATGAGTCGTCCTCGACCACCATCGTTCCCGGCTCCCATGTGAACGCCGAACGCACATGGAGCGGGACCTGGTAGCTGTGTGCCACCTCGACCGACCGCATGGCCGGCTTCGGGCAGCCGGTTGCCGTCATTTCGAGGAGTTCGTCGAAGGTGATGGTCGGCATCTTCCTGGCGCGGGGCACGACCCTCGGGTCGGTGGTGAACACGCCCGACACGTCGGTGTAGAGCTCGCACAGATCAGCCGAGAGCACGTGGGCCAAGGCCACGGCCGTGGTGTCGGAGCCGCCACGACCGAGGAAGGTGACGTCGTTTTCGGTCGACACACCTTGTGCGCCGGCCACGACGGGAACGATGCCCGCATCGAGTGCCTCACGGATGCGGTTCGGTGTGATCTCGAGGATCTTGGCATTGCGATGGTTGGTGTCGGTGAGGAAGCCGGCCTGACTCCCGGTGAAGGAATGTGCCGGAACGCCGAGCTCGGCCAGCGCCAAGCAGATGAGCGCGCATGCCTTTCGTTCGCCGGCAGTGATGAGCATGTCCATCTCGCGCCCCGGAGGCGCCGCCGACAGCTGTGCAGCGAGATGCAGCAACTCGTCGGTTTCCTTGCCCATGGCCGAGATGACCAGGACGATTTGGTCGCCGCGGCGACGACAGCGCGCAACATGATCGGCCACTGCCCGCATACGGTCGGGGTCGGCGACCGACGTTCCGCCGAATTTCTGCACCAAAAGAGCCACGGCCGACCAAGCTACCGCCCACCCAGCCAAGACGCGACTGCCGGTCGCTACCCTTTGGAGCCGTGGCAACCGAGAAACGTCAACGCCAGAAATCCAACCGTGAAGTCAAGGTCGCAGAACAACGCAAACAGGCCAAGCAGCAGGCAGTCAGGCGCCGCTTCATCTACCTCGGATCGATTGTCGCAGTGGTCGTCGGCGGCCTGCTCCTGGTCAACCTGTTGAGCGGCGACGACACCACCGACACAACGGACTCGTCACCCCTGACCCTCGGCACGACCACGACGACTGCCGGCTCGGAATCGACCCAGCAAGCCACCACCTCCAGTGTCGACAGCGACAACCTGCCCTCGGCGGTGTCGGCGCCCGCACCGGGCGCCACCATCACCGGCGAGACCCCGTGCCCCGAAGCCGACGGCTCGTCCGAACGCGTCACGTCGTTCGAGAACCGACCGCCGATGTGCATCGACGAGGCCATGACCTACACCGCAGAGATCACCACCAATCTCGGATCTTTCACCATCGATCTCGATGCCACCGCCGCCCCGCTGACGGTGAACAACTTCGTGGTACTCGCCGGCTACCACTACTACGACGGCGCGCCCTTCCACCGCATCATCCCCGACTTCGTCATCCAAGGAGGCGACGCAGTCGGCGATCCGCTGGGCACCGGCGATCCCGGATACAGCTTCGATGACGAACTCCCATCCGCCGGCGACTACCAGGTGGGTTCGGTGGCCATGGCCAACTCCGGCCCCGACACCAACGGCAGCCAATTCTTCGTGATCACCGGTGCCGATGGCGCCGGCCTGCCGCCGAGCTACTCCCTGTTCGGAACGGTCTCCGATGGCCTCGAGGTCGTCAAGGCCATCGAGGCCATCCCCACCAACCGCGATGACGCCCCGACCGAATCGGTCGTCATCGAATCGGTCACCATCACCGAGAGCTGACCCGGCCGCACACGCCACCCTCCATCTAGGCTTGCGGCATGGGGCCACCATCAGCAGCGTTTCGCGGCGATCGCCCTGTCTCGGAGTGGGCGTTCCCCCCGATCGCCTTGCTCGACATCGATGACGACCTGATCGCCGTCGGCGCCGACCTCGAGCCCGCCACTCTGCTCGAGGCCTATTGCACCGGCTATTTCCCGATGCCGGTCGGAGGCAGACGCATCGGCTGGTTCAGCCCCGACCCGCGGGGAATCCTCCCGCTCGATGGCTTGCGCGTCAGCCGCTCGCTTCGACGATCGATGCGGCGCTACCGAATGACCGTCAACCAGGCCTTCGACGAGGTCATCAGGGCATGCGGCGATCCTCGCCGCCCCAACGGTTGGATCGACCGCAGGGTCATCCAGGCCTACACGCAGCTCCACCACCTCGGCTGGGCCCACAGCATCGAGGTCTGGGAGGATGACACCCTCGTGGGCGGGCTCTACGGTGTCGCCATCGGCGGCCTCTTCGCCGGCGAGTCCATGTTCCACCGGCGAACCGACGCATCAAAGGCAGCATTGGTGCACCTCGTCGAACAGTTGGGTTCCGAACGTCCCGGAACCCTGTTGGACGTGCAGTGGAGGACCCCGCACCTCGCATCGCTCGGAGTGGTCGAGCTCAGCCGCCAGGCCTACGCAGCGCGTCTGGCCCGCGCCATCGAGCTGCCGGCGGCGCCTGCGTTCGCTCCACCAGACCGGAGTTGAGCGACGTCGCCGGGTCGAGCGTGGTCATTCCCACGACAATCACGAGAGAATGGGCTCGTGACTACTGACTCGACCCAGATCAAGCGGGACAACCCGTGGATGATGCGCACGTACTCCGGGCACTCGACGGCCAAGGCGTCCAACGAGCTCTATCGCACGAATCTGGCCAAGGGCCAAACCGGTTTGTCGATCGCCTTCGACCTCCCGACGCAGACCGGTTACGACCCCGACCACATCCTCGCCCGCGGCGAGGTGGGCAAGGTCGGCGTCCCCGTCGTGCACAAGGGGCACATGTCGACCCTGCTCGAGCAGATCCCGGTCGAGGCCATGAACACATCGATGACCATCAACGCCCCGGCCGCGTGGCTGCTCGGGCTGTACGTTGCCAACGCCGACGACAGCGGCGTGCCGAGCACGCAGCTGAGGGGCACGACCCAGAACGACATCGTCAAGGAGTACCTCTCCCGCGGCACCTACATCTTCCCGCCGGGCCAGAGCCGGCGGCTCATCGTCGACATGTTCGCCTTCTGTGCCGAACACGTGCCGTTCTGGAACCCGATGAACGTCTGCTCCTACCACCTGCAGGAGGCCGGAGCGACACCGGTACAAGAGATCGCCTACTCCCTCTCGACGGCCATCGGCGTTCTCGACGCGGTGAAGGACTCCGGTCAGGTCGACGACGACCGGTTCGCAGCGGTGGTCGCCTCGGTGTCCTTCTTCGTGAACGCCGGTATTCGGTTCGTCGAGGAAACCTGCAAGATGCGAGCCTTCACACAACTCTGGGATCGGCTGTGCTCGGAGCGGTACGGGATCACCGACCCCAAGGCGCGCCGCTTCCGGTATGGCGTGCAGGTGAACTCGCTCGGCCTCACCGAGGCCCAGCCCGAGAACAACGTGCAGCGCATCGTGCTCGAGATGCTGGGCGTCACCCTGTCCAAGGACGCCCGCGCCCGATCCCTTCAGCTTCCGGCCTGGAACGAGGCACTCGGCCTCCCGCGCCCCTGGGATCAGCAATGGTCGCTGCGGATTCAACAGGTGCTGGCCTTCGAGTCGGATCTGCTCGAATACGACGACATCTTCGCCGGCTCACATGTTGTCGAAGCCAAGACCAACGAACTGATCGAAGGCGCCCAGGCGGAACTCGACGAGGTCCTCGAGCTGGGGGGCGCGTTCGAGGCCATCGAGGAACTGAAGAATCGTCTCGTTCGGTCCCATGCCGACCGCATGCGTCGGATCGAGCGCGGCGATCTCACGGTGATCGGGGTCAATCGGTTCGCCGAGACCGAAGTGTCGCCGTTGGGGGGATCGGGAAGCATCCTGAAGGTCGACCCATCGGTGCAGGCCGAGATGATCGCCGATGTCCAGGCGTGGCGATCCAATCGCGATTCGGGGGCGGTCACCCGGGCACTCCGTGACCTCGAAGCGGCGGCCCGATCCGATGCCAACATCATGGGGCCCACCATCGCCCTCGCCCATGCCGGTGGCACGACGGGCGAATGGGCCGACACGTTGCGTGCAGTCTTCGGTGAGTACCGGGCGCCCACCGGTGTCGCCGGGGCCGCGGGGGCAGGAGGGGGATCGATCCAACTTCGCGAGACCGCCCAGCGGATGAAGAGCCTTGCCGAGGGACCCATCCGCCTGCTGGTGGCCAAGCCAGGCCTCGACGGCCACTCCAACGGGGCCGAGCAGGTCGCCGTGGCGGCCCGCGACGCGGGGATGGAGGTCATCTACCAGGGCATCCGCCTCACACCCGAGCAGATCGCTGCGACCGCTCGCGATGAGGACGTCGACGCCGTGGGTCTGTCGATTCTCTCGGGAAGCCATCTCGAACTGGTCCCCGAAACCATTCGTCTGCTCCGCTCCTACGGGGTCACGTCACCGGTCGTCGTCGGAGGCATCATCCCCGAGGAGGACCGGGACACGCTCATGGAGAACGGAGCGGCCGCGGTCTTCACGCCGAAGGACTTCGATCTCGGTCGGATCATGAACGAGCTCGCCGATCTGGCGATCGCCGGTCGGGACCGGTGAGCCGTCCAACGGCCCCTCGCCCGGACCGGCAGGTAACGGACAACCATCGACCCAATCACCACCTGTGTGACCTCCGGGTCACCTATCGTTGCCCTGACCCGATCGTGTCCGCCGCGATCGCTTGAATTACGACTCAGCTGTCCGATGGAGAGGCAATGACTGGACGAACCGCACTTCCTGGAGTGATGGCGGGGGTGCTCGGCCTTGCCGCCGGGATGATCGCCTTCGCGACGGACGAACGGCTCTTCGGCGCCGTTGCGGGGCTGCTGGCCCTCGCCGCGTCCGTCGCCGGCGTCCGCCTCGCACAACAGTTGACCGAACAGGCGGCCCTACAACGTCTGGTCGAGGACGAGCTTCGGGCGGTCCGAAACGAGGCGCAGGAGGCCGAAGAACGCCTGCTCAGCAGCTACGACGACGAATACGCCGATGGCGAGCCCGGCGACAACCTCACCGATCCCGACACCGGGCTGTTCAGCGAGTCGTTCTTCAATGTCGCTCTGGAGTCACGCATTGCCGCTGCCCGCCGGCACCTCCGGCCGGTCGCCGTGGTGTTGCTCGAGGTGGTTCAGGGCCTGCCCCACAACGAACCCTACGATGCCGATGCCGAATTGGTGGCCGAGAGCATCCGCGTCACCCTGCGAGAAGCTGACACCGCCTGCCGACTCCGCAACGGCTACTTCGCCCTCTTGTTGGAGGATACGCCGGAGAACGGTGCCATCTGGACCGTCGAACGGATCCGCCGCCAGCTCCTCGGCGCGCAGGCCGGCGTCACCTTGTGGGCGGGAGTCGCCTGCTATCCAGCGCACGCCTTCAGCACCGGGGAAATCATGTCGGCCGCCGAATCGGCGCTCATCTCGGCGCGCGAGTGGCGTCAGGATCGCATCGAAGTGGCCAGCGCCGCCACCGACTGAATGCCCGGCCTTCCCGGTCCCGATGGCGAAGCCGCTCGGCGACCGCCGAGCCCGATGACTAGGGTCGACGACGCACGGTGGCAACCGGCTTGGCCCACCAACGGCCGCTGAAACGCCACCGGGGCACGGCGTTGTCGATGGTGTTGGCCGACGAGCGCGGCCAGGAGAACTCGAGGGCAGCAGCAATGGCCGCCGCCTCCTCATCGGTTGGTGCTGGTGTGATGTCCATGTCTGGTCCCTGCTGCTGTTCGCTGCGCATCAAAGCGGAACATTGCCGTGCTTGCGGTGCGGCAGTTCTTCCCGCTTGGACGACAACATGTTGAGGCCGGTGATGAGCTTGCGTCGCGTCTCGGCCGGTTCGATGACGGCGTCGATGTAGCCACGCTCGGCAGCCACCCAGGGGTTGGCGAACCGTTCCTTGTACTCGTCGATGAGCTCGGCCCGTCGGGCGACCGGATCGGCTGCCGCCTGAATTTCCCGGCGATACACGATGTCGGTGGCGCCTTCGGGTCCCATGACCGCCAGCTCGGCGGTAGGCCAGGCGAATGACAGATCGCATCCGACGCCCTTGGAGTCCATGACCACGTAGGCGCCGCCGTAGGCCTTGCGAGTGATCACCTGCATCCGCGGCACGGTGGCCTCGCAGTAGGCGTACAGCAACTTCGCTCCATGGCGAATGATGCCGCCGTACTCCTGATCGACGCCGGGCAGGAAGCCGGGGACGTCGACGAACGTGATGATCGGGATGTTGAACGCATCGCAGGTGCGCACGAAGCGAGCGGCCTTGGACGAACTCTCGATGTCGAGCACGCCGGCGAGGATCATCGGCTGGTTGGCCACGATCCCCACCGGCTTGCCGTCGAGGCGGCCGAATCCGCAGACGATCGACCCGGCCCAGCTGGCGTGGTACTCCATGAACTCGGCGTCATCGAGCACCGCCGTGATGATCTTGCGCATGTCGTATGGCTGGTTGGAGCTCGCCGGCATGATGTCGTTGAGCTCGGGCACCAGACGATCGGGGTCGTCCGATGCCTCGGAGAGCGGTGGCTCCTCGAGGTTGTTCGAAGGCAGGAACGACAGCAGGAACTTGACCTCGTCGAGCACTGCCATCTCGTCGGCGGCAACGAAGGTGGCCACGCCCGACTTGGAGGCGTGACTTCCCGCACCGCCGAGCTCTTCGAGGGTGACTTCCTCCCCGGTGACGGTCTTGACCACGTCCGGGCCGGTGATGAACATGTGCGAGGTCTCGCGGACCATGAAGATGAAGTCCGTCATGGCCGGGCTGTACACCGCACCGCCGGCGCAGGGACCCATGATGACGCTGATCTGGGGGATGACGCCCGACGCCTGCACGTTGCGGTAGAAGATGCCGCCGTATCCGTCGAGGCTGACAACCCCTTCAGGGATACGCGCACCGGCACCGTCGTTGAGTCCGATGAACGGCGCACCGACCGAAAGGGCGAGATCCATGACCTTTTGGATCTTCTCGGCGAACACCTCGCCCAGCGAACCCCCCATGATCGTGAAGTCCTGGCTGAACACGAAGACCTTACGACCGTCAACGGTGCCCCACCCGGTCACGACACCGTCGGTGTACGGACGCTCGGTTGCATCGGCAGCTCGGCTGCGGGCCAGCATGTCCAACTCGTTGAACGAACCGGGATCGAGCAGGTAGTCGAGCCGCTCACGAGCGAGCATCTTGCCCTTCTCGTGTTGGCGCTCGACAGACCGCTCGGATCCCGCATGGAGCGCCTCCTCACGGCGAGCTCGCAGATCTTCCAGGCGTTCCACAAGTGGGTGATCGGTCACGGGGGCTGAGAATAGCCGTGGAAAACATCGGTTCTCCATACCGGCGCCACGTACAGTCACCGGCCATGGCCCCGGACCCCGCCCCGTCCCCACCGATTCGACGGCTCTGCGTCTACTGTGCGTCGTCAACCGGATCCAACGACGACATCATCCGCGCCACGCTGGAGCTGGGCGAACTCCTGGCCACATCGGGGATCGAGCTCGTGTACGGCGGCGGCGCTGTCGGGCTGATGGGTCTGATCGCCGACACCGTCATGGCCCATGGCGGGCAGGTGACGGGCGTCATCCCGACCGGCCTGTTCCCCATCGAGGTGGGACACACCTCGCTGACCCGCCTCATCGAGGTCTCGTCGATGCATGAACGCAAGGCCGAGATGATTCGTCTTGCCGACGGGTTCATCGCCCTCCCCGGCGGCTTCGGAACCCTCGAGGAGATTGCCGAGGTCCTCACCTGGGCGCAGCTCGGGCTGCATCGCAAACCCGTGGGTTTCCTCAACATCGACGGCTTCTTCGACCAACTTCTCGGCTTCTTCGACCGGTGTGTCGGGGACCAGGTCCTCAAACCGAGGAATCGCCGGCTGGTGATCGCCGAGAGTGAGCCTCGAGAATTGCTCGACGCGTTCGCCGATCATCAGCCACTATTCGAAGGCAAGTGGATCGATCTCGATCAGATCTGACACTGCCGAGCACCGAGCACCGAGCACCGACCACCGACCACCGACCACCGACCACCGACCACCGACCACCGACCACCGACCACCGACCAACGGAGCCTCATGGCAGAGCAACCCCCTTCCCCATCCAGCGGTACCCCCGCTAGCGATCGAGTCACTCTTCGCCGTCTGGCCG
>JAHECQ010000487.1 GCA_024641625.1 Acidimicrobiales bacterium
GCTTCTTGCCGTCCACATACGGGGACACCTGCAGCAACAACAGCATCCGCGGCAACGACAAGTAGGCCTCGAGGTCTTCGGGACTCAGCACGCCGGCTTCCTGGGCCGCCAGTTCCGACTCCTGCCCGGGACTCAGCGTGGCCCGCCAAGCCCCCTCCACTCGTTGTGCGTTCCCCTCGAGCAACGCGGAGAACCCGTACGCGACCTCGTCACTCGAATCGTCGTACTCCGGTCGATCGATGTCCAACCATTGGTCGTCGTGAGCATGGGCGAGTTCGTGGACGACGATCATCTGTGCGTAGAGGTCGAGATCGGTTCCTTCGACGTAGAGCTCCTTGGTATCGGAGAAGTACACACCGACCACACCGATTTCCCAGCTGGTTGCGAGCATGGCGGCAAGATCGTCCTCGGGCTCGATGAAGCCGAGCGATCGCCAGATCTGGTTGGTGATCTCGATCTCGGCACGATCATCCTCGAAGTCGCGCAGCAACCGAGCAGCGAAGGCCTCGTCGTCGACCAACTCGACGGTGGGGAAGACCTTGAACGGGCGGCCCCGGTAGGCCTCGACGAACGAGGCCGCGTCACAGACCTCGGCCGGCACCTCGGTTGGGCACGCCGCGTGCTCCACGTCGCCGGCTGCTGCGCCAGAGGCGTCCGTCGATCCGGTGGGCTGCTCGTCCTGCGCCGCCGGATTGTCGTTGGACTCCGTGGTCGACGGCTGGTCGGCGTCGAGCGCTCCCGCGCCCCCCTCCTCGGCGGAGGTGTCGGCATTCCGGTTTCGTAGTGCCATGACACCGAGCGCTCCGGCGATGACCAGCGCAGCGGCAAGCACCGCAAATCCAGCGAGCCACAAGCCCTCGCGCTTGCGCGGGCCGGGTGGCAACGGAGGCTGAGGCCACAGTTGGGCTGCTGGATCGGCGACCGGCACCGAAGGTGGACCCGAGGACGACGACCAACCTGGAGGAGCGACCGGCGGCCTCGGCTGGGTGTCGCTCGGCAGCGGCGGCGCGACCGGGGGCCGGTCGGAGAACGGCTGGTCGGAGGCCGGCTGGCCCGGAGGTGGTATCGGTGGCAGATTCATCAAGCCTCATCCAGGCAGATTGCGACGGTCTCCAGCCAAGGGTAGAGCCTCCTCCCCGCCGGGAACCGGCAGGCCGTCGGACCCCCCGTCTCCGCCATCCCGTCTCCACCATCCCCGGTGAAGGCGGGCGGTGGCCGATAGGTTTTGCAGATCATGAGCTGCGATCCCCCCTCACGAGCCGCATGACCACCGACAGCCTCGCCGAGCTCGGCGATCGCATTCGCCAACTCGCCCGCGTGCCCAGTCTCCTGGTGGCCTGCGACTACGACGGCACGATGGCCCCCCTCGTCGACGATCCGATGATGGCGATACCGAATCGCGATTCGGTATCGGCCCTCCGCGGGCTGGCCGAGCAGGCCAACACTCACGTCGCCGTCATCTCCGGGCGCAGCCTGCGTGATCTCGCCACCCTGTCACGCTTCCCGGAGGAGGTTCGCCTGGTCGGCAGCCACGGCAGTGAGTTCGATCTGGGCTTCGCTTCGCAGCTCACGCCCGAGCTCACCGAACGTCGTCGCGCCATCACCATGGTGGTCCAGGAACTGGGGCGGAAGTACAACGCGCTCGTCGAGGAGAAACCCACCGGCGTCACGTTCCACCTCCGGATGCTCGACGCCGAAGCGCAGGCCGCCGCCCGCGAGGACCTCGTCAGAGGCCCCGCCAGTTGGGACGGCATCCACACCCGCAACGGTCACGATGTCATCGAGATGTCGGTGATCGAGACGAACAAGGGATTGGCCCTCGACATCATCCGCGCGCAGGTCGGCGCCTCGGCAGTGGTCTTCCTGGGCGACGACGTCACCGACGAGGACGGATTCCGCACGCTCGCCGGGCCCGACATCGGGGTCAAGGTCGGCGACGGTCAGACCGCTGCAGGTTTCCGTGTCCATGACACCGACACCGTTGCCCAGATCCTCGCCCTCCTCTACGAGCTCCGGGCGGAATGGCTCCGCGGGTCGGGCCTGGTACCCATCGAGGATCACTCGATCCTGTCGGACCTGCGCACGGCGGCCATCGTGACCCCGAGTGCGCGGGTCTCCTGGCTCTGCGCACCCAGGATCGATTCGGCGGCGATCTTCGCCGAACTCCTCGGTGGTCCCTCAGCCGGCTACTTCGCCGTCGCTGCCGCCGACGGCTCCGACCCGCTCGAACAGCGGTATCGACCTGGCTCGATGATCCTCGACACCCGGTTCCCGACCTTCACCGTGTCCGACTACCTCGACGCGTCGAGCGGACGCACGCGGCGTTTGGCCGGTCGCTCCGACCTCATCAGGGTCATCGATGGCACCGGCAAGGCGCTCGTCGAATTCGCTCCCCGTCTCGACTTCGGACGGGTCTCGACTCGGCTCGAAGTCCGCGACGACGGCATCGTGGTCCTCGGCACGTCCGACCTGATGGTGCTGCGGTCGGTCAACGTCCACTGGGACATCGTCCAGGACGGAAACCACGAGATGGCCCGGGCGATGGTCGACCTCGACGCCGGCCCGATCGTGCTCGAGTTCCGCAGCGGTACCGGCACCTTGCGCGCCGATGCCCGACCCGAGACCGACCGGCGCGACGACACCGATCGTTACTGGCGCCACTGGTACGATCGCCTCCAGCTCCCACTGCTGCGCCGTGACCTCGTCGGTCGGAGCGCACTGACGCTGAAGTCACTCTGCCATGGGCCGACCGGGGCAATCGTGGCTGCCGCGACCACCAGCCTCCCCGAACACCTCGGCGGCGTCCGCAACTGGGACTACCGATACTGCTGGCTCCGCGATGCCGCCTTCTCGGCGTCCGCCCTGGCGCGGCTCGGCTCGCACGCAGAGGGGATGGCCTTCCTCGACTGGGTGCTCGGTCTCCTCCAGACCCGCACCGATCCCGAGCGCCTGGCCCCGCTCTACAACGTGACCGGTCGGCATTTGGCACCCGAAGCCGATATCAGCGAACTGGCCGGCTACGGCGGCTCTCGTCCGGTGCGGGTGGGCAACGCCGCCGAGGGTCAGGTACAGCTCGACGTGTTCGGACCGGTCGTCGATCTCGTCCACCTCTTGCTCAGCCGAGGCGAGGCGTTGTCGGCCGAACACTGGCGACTGGTCGAATCGATGGTGCTTGCAGTCTCCCGCCGTTGGACCGAACCCGACCACGGGATCTGGGAGATCCGCAAGCCACCCCGTCATCATCTGTATTCGAAGATCA
>JAHECQ010000072.1 GCA_024641625.1 Acidimicrobiales bacterium
CGCGTCCATCGTCAGCGTGTCGACGCGGTACACCTGGCCGAACAACGAATGCTCGCGTCTTCCTTCGACCGGCACTTCGGCGTGGACTCGAGCCCGGCAGTCGAGGGCGATGGGCTCGATCGACACGATACGCGCCTCGGCCGGTAGGGAAATCGCCACGTCCACCTCACCGAATTGAGGGAGCAGGCGCCAGGGCCAGTGCAGGGCGATGGCACCCGACCACATGGCGAAGCCGATGACGACGATGACGCCGATCAGTGTGCCACCCAGGAATTTCTTCATTGCCGGCGGCCTCCTTCGTCGTGCGCAAGCATACGGTCCCAACGCTCAAGCCGGTCCAACGGTCGCGGGGAGCGAGAAGTTCCGGCATCCTGGTGACGTGGCCAAGTCCGTAGACCTGCTGGTGCGTCGTTGGCCGGTGTTGCTGGGGCTGGCGATCACGGTCTTCCTCGTGGACGGGTGGATGGATCGGTCGTCGGAGGATCGTGTCGATCTGGCCCCGACCGGCCGCATCCTCGTCATCAGCGACGCAGGACCCATCGTGGTCAAGAGTGGTCCGACGAACTCGCTGAAGCACTCGGACTCATGGCTCTTCAGCCGTCCGGGCCTCGAGGTCTCCGAGCGGCCGGATGAGACGATCGTGCGATCGCGATGCTCCGGGTTCAGCCCCTGTCGCTCGACGCTCGAGCTCACCGTCACACCGGGCATCGAACTGGTGGTGGTCGCGGCCGAGGAGGGAGCGCACATCGAGCACTTCGACGGACGATTCACGGTCTTCTCCTCGAGCGAACATGGCCTGGTCACGTTGGGTCCGATTACGGGTACCGGGCGGGTGGTGGCGGCTGGAGGCTCTGTCGAGGGATTCGGCCTGCACCTCGATCAGCTCGATGTCGAGGTGCTCGGTGCGCGCGTCATGCTGCAGTTCGCCGAGGTGCCGACGGCGGTCAACGTCCGCGGCGGTCGGGCAGCGACCAGTCTTCGCCTCCCCGCCGGTGACTACGACCTGGGCATCTCGTCGCCGAGGGCGGTCAGCATCGGCTTCGACTCGGTTCCGGGCGCGGCCTCGACGGTCACCGTCGTGTCCGACGGGGTGGTGGACATCCGAGAAGCGGATCTCTGACCACTTCCCGCGAACGGCAGGCGATACTGGTCGGGCCATGACTCCCGAAGACCGCCGTCGTACGCTCACTGACATCCTTCTCGCTGAGGATCCCACCGATGGGTTGTGGAAGATCTGCGACTCCGGTGTCGCAGAGGAGTTGGTTCCCGAGCTCCCAGCGCTTCGCCTCGAGCAGGATCCGATCCACCGACACAAGGATGTCCTGGCCCACACCATCGCAGTCACCGCCAAGACCCGCCCTGACCTGGTCCTTCGTTTGGCGGCGCTGTTCCACGACATCGGCAAGCCCCGGACGCGCTCGTTCGAGCACGGCGGGGTGAGTTTCCGCCACCACGAAGCTGTCGGTGCCAAGATGACCCGGAAACGCCTGCGGGCGTTGGCGTTCGACGAATCGATCGTCCTCGACGTCACCGAATTGGTGCGGCTCTCGGGTCGGTTCAAAGGCTACGGAGATGGTTGGAGCGACTCTGCGGTGCGACGCTATGCGCGTGACGCCGGACATCTGCTCGGGCTGTTGAACGAATTGATTCGCAGCGATTGCACCACTCGCAATCAGGCGAAGGAGGCGAGACTTCAAGAGCAGATCGACGAACTGGAGGTTCGTATTCTCGACCTGGTCAAGGCCGATCGCGAGGCGGCCGAACGCCCGCAGATGGACGGCAAGGCGGTCATGGAACGGTTCGGTGTTTCCGGAGGACCGCTGATCGGCCAGGCGCTGGCCTATCTGCTCGATGTCAAACGTGCCGAGGGTGAACTTCCGAACGAGGAACTCGAGGCCCGCCTCGATGCCTGGTGGACCGAACACGCGGGGCCGGCTGCGTGAACCTGACGCCGTTCGAGGTCGCGGTGGTCGCAGTGCTCGACTCGACCGAACCGGGCGACGTCCTCAGTTACGGCGAGGTGGCGGCCGAGGCGGGCTTTCCCGGGGCGGCCCGGGCCGTCGGCGGGGTGCTACGTCGTCTCGACGGACTGCCCTGGTGGCGCGTGGTAGCGGCCAATGGTCGACTGATCCCTCACGATCCGGATGAACACGCGCGACGGTTACGAAGCGAGGGCGTGGAGATTCGCAACAACCGGGTGGTCGGTCAAGGTCGGTAGCCGAAGTGTCCCAGCGCCGGGCGGCAGATGAAGGTGACGGTTCGCCGAGATCTGGCGTCCAGTTCGGTTCGCCATGCGTCATCCATACGCAGCAACAGATCGTCACCACCAAAGCGCAGCGGGTTGCCGGCGATGGAGTGCATGGGCGTGACCAGGTGAGCGCGGTTGCCCGCCAGGAACCCGAACGCGTCGGGTTGTGGCACCTCCACGAAGTCGAGAATCGACCGAAGACCTTGTTCGGGATCGGTGAGGAAGTCCTCGTACCTCATCGTGAGCGTCGGTACACCCAAGCCGGCGAGGAACCGGAAGCCGAGATTGTCACTGACCCATCGCAACGCGGTTCGCGAAGGGCGGTAGGTCGGCATCAGCTCGCCGAGTGCCTCGGGACGTTCGATCTGCTTGGTCCAGGAGTACGCCACTCCTCGCGGATCCCTGACCAGATGCAGCACCCGCACGTCGAGGGACGGGTCAGCACTCAGCAGAGCAGCGGTGGACAGGTGCTTGGATGACTCGAGCAGCACCGTGGGCGATCCCGCAACGGTGGCGGAGGCCAGCAGCACCCGTCGGAGGTGATCGAGATAGTCGCGCTCGTCGGCGTTCCACGGCCGCCCCCGGTGCGCTCGGTACAACTGGGGCAAACGACGCGACCGGTCGACCGACCATCGCAGCCCGATGATCCGTTCGAGGTCGACGTTCTGCCACCCTCCGAAGGCCTCGAGCCCGACCTGGGACCACTGCGGACACTCGTCGAAGGCATGTCCGCATCCGCACCGCTCCCGATCCCGGATGCCCCGCTCCCAGAGATGGATGGTCTCACCGACCGCCCAGGTCTGGGAGATCTCGTTGAGGAGCCGCTCGATGAGGGTGCTGCCCGAGCGCCCGAGACCGCCGATGAACAACACTCGCTGCGGGGCGGCGATGGTCACGTCCACTCCATCGAACGCCCCAGCAGGGCCTCCACCTCACCCACGTCAGCGGCCAGCTCGCTCCTGATCCATGCCATCAGTTCCGGCTCGACGGCTTGCTTCGGCTTCATGTTCCAGGCGTCGAACTCGCCAAGGGCGTGCGGTGGTAGCCCGAGGAAGTCGAGCACCTGACCGTAGATCGCCGATGGGTCGGCGTACATGTCCTCACTTCGCAGGACGAGCAGCTGATGGGCGGGGAAGGCTGACATCCAGCGACGGAGTCCTCGGGCGTATCGGCCCTGGTCGAGGTAGGAGAAGTGTTGGTGGGCGAAGCTGTTGTACGACGGATCATCGATCATTCGCTGTTCGGCGCCGGCGAGGCGTGCAGGTTCGGCCGCCACCGCGTCGGCAAACGACAGGTGCTCGACCCTGTTCCGGGTCCGTTCGACCCAGTGGCTGTAGGCACGCTCGGCCGGGTCGCGCAGCAGCACGATGACCTTGGCCTCGGGCGCGAACCGACGGGCCCGTATCGCGGCATGGGGATGATGGAGGTAGTACGGCGTGGCTTCGCCGACCAACACGGGTCGACCGGCCTTCCTGACCGCTCTCCCACGAGCGAAGCGAGTCGGGAAATGAGAGCGGTACCAGCGCTCACCTCGCCGGTAGTTGACGTCGAAATAGTACGTCCCCTTGCGCGTCTCGCGTCCCGGGAACAGGGGTCTGACATCGGGGTGCTCGAGCATCCAGCGGGCCAACGAGGTGGTGCCGCCTCGTTTGGTGCCGATGATCAGGTAGTCGGGAGTCACTCGCCAACGGGCGGTCAGGGTCCCGTAGGACCTGATGGCGTTGCGGCTCATCGCCCGCGCCGTGCGAACCAAGCCCTGGGGCCGCTCGTACAGCGAGCCATAGGGTGTCATGCGCGGGGGCGGGGACTCGAGGTCGGTCATCACCATCGAAGCTAGGGTGCCCGGTCGATGCTGTGGCGGCAATGGTTCAGAAGTCCTCTGCAGGAGGTCGATGATCGCCGGTGCCCAGGCCGCCGGGCCCAGCGACACTGACGGGTCCACCCGGCCACCGACACCGAGCGGTACGGTGCAACCGTGGCCCGTCGATGTGCACGTCTCGCCTGTGGAGAACCAGCGGTAGCCAGCGTGCTGTTCGTCAACGAGACGAGCCGCATCGAGGTGATCGATCTGGCCGATGCAACTGCCGGCATTCCCGTGTGTGCCGGCCACGCTCGCCGGCTCACTCCGCCGATCGGTTGGGACCTCGTCGATCTTCGGTCACCCGCTCGAGGGGTCGATCGATGGGTGACGCCGTCTCCCGAACTGACGGGACTTCCCGTTCTCCGTTCCTGACGACCCTGTTGCTTCGCCCCGTCGGCCATTGGCTGGTTCGATCAGCTGAACGCTGACAGCGGTGGACACGAACAACTGAGGTGACGGTCGCCGTAGGCGTTGTCGACGCGGCCCACCGGCGGGAAGTACTTGTCGCGGGTCATGCCCGGGAGAGGAAAGGCAGCCTGGTTGCGGGAGTACCGGTGCGGCCATTCGTCGGCCATGAGCATCTCGGCGGTGTGGGGAGCATGGCGGAGCGGGCTGTCCTCGATGGCAACGCTTCCGTCGGCCACCTGATCGATCTCGGCCTTGATGACGGCCATCGCTGCGCAGAAACGGTCGAGTTCGGAGCGACTCTCGGATTCGGTCGGCTCGATCATCAGTGTGCCTGCCACCGGAAAGGACATCGTTGGGGCGTGGAAGCCACAGTCGGCAAGACGCTTCGCCACGTCGTCGGCGGTGACCCCGATGGCGTGGGTGATGGGTCGAAGATCGATGATGCACTCGTGCGCCACCAGTCCTGCGGCGCCGGTGTACAGCACCGGGTAGTGCTCGCCCAACCGCCTGGCCACGTAGTTCGCAGCCAAGACTGCGTCCTCGGTGGCGCGTCGGAGTCCATCGGGCCCCATGAGTCGGATGTACATCCAGGAGATGGGCAGGATGCCCGCCGATCCGAAGGGCGCGCCCGAGACGGGTCCCATGCCGAGCGGCCCCGCGTCGATCACCACCGGATGGCCCGGTAGGTAGGGAGCGAGATGGGCGGCCACGGCCACCGGTCCGACGCCGGGACCACCGCCGCCGTGGGGGATGCAGAAGGTCTTGTGAAGGTTGAGATGGCTGACGTCGGAGCCGAATTGGCCCGGTTGGGCTGCGCCCACCAACGCGTTGAGGTTGGCGCCATCGGTGTAGACCTGTCCGCCGGCCTCGTGGACCAGTCGACAGATCTCCCCGACGGCCCGCTCATAGACACCGTGGGTCGATGGGTAGGTGATCATGAGCGCGGCAAGATTGGGGCCGTGCTCGGTGATCTTGGCCCGTAGATCGTCCAGGTCGACGTCGCCCTGATCGTTGCAGGCCACGACCACCACCGTCATCCCGGCGAGGACGGCGGACGCCGCGTTCGTACCGTGGGCCGAGGAAGGGATGAGGCAGATGTTGCGTTGTGACTCGCTGCGTGACGAATGGTAGGCGCGGATGGCGAGCAGGCCGGCATATTCGCCCTGACTGCCGGCATTGGGTTGCAGCGAGACTGCGGCATAGCCGGTGATCTCGCACAGTGCCGCTTCGAGCTCGGCGATGAGGCGGCGGTAACCGATGGTCTGGGAAGCCGGTGCATACGGATGGATCGCACCGAATTCGGGCCAGGTGATGGCCTCCATCTCCACCGCGGCGTTGAGCTTCATCGTGCACGAGCCAAGCGGGATCATGGTGCGATCGAGCGCAAGATCGCGGTCGGCGAGGCGACGGAGCCATCGCAGCATCTCGTGCTCGGAGCGGTACCGGTGGAACCGTTCATCGGTGAGGAATGATGACCTGCGACGCGCCTGGCCCAGGGCCGGACGATCGGCTTGGATGCCGGAGTCGTGGGCCTCGGCGGGGACGAGGATCCGGTCGCGGCCGGCGAATGCCTCGAGGACCGCGACGACCGTGGCCGGCGTCGAAGTCTCGTCGAGGCTGATGCCGACATGGTCGGCATCGACGAGGCGAAGGTTGATGCCCTCCTCGGCCGCCCTCTGGGTGACGGCGGATGCAGCGCCCGGGACGGTGACGGTGATGGTGTCGAAGTAGGTGTCGGTGACCGGGTGGCCCAGACCGACCAGGGTGGAGGCGAGACGATGGGTCAGGTCGTGGATCTGCTCGGCCATGGCCAGCAACCCGTCTGGGCCGTGCCAGCAGGCGTAGGCCGCGGCCACGTTGGCCAGCAACGCCTGGGACGTGCAGATGTTCGACGTCGCCTTCTCCCGGCGGATGTGCTGCTCCCGCGTTTGCAGCGCCAATCGATAGGCCGGGTGGCCGTTGGCATCGACGGAGACCCCGACGAGACGCCCGGGCAGCGAGCGGGCCATCGATTCCCGGGTGGCCATGAACCCGGCATGGGGACCTCCGAATCCCATGGGCACGCCGAAACGCTGCGCCGAACCGATCACGACGTCGGCACCCAATTCGCCTGGCGGCGTGAGAAGCGTGCAGGCGAGCAGGTCGGTGGTCACCGCAACACCGGCACCGGCGGCATGACAGACGTCGATGATGGACCCGAGGTCGGTGAGCAAGCGTCCGCTCGATCCGGGGTGGGCGAACAGGACGCCGTAGACCGTTTTGGGGTCGAGGTCGGTGGTCGGGTCCCCGATCACGACATCGATCCCCAAGGGCTCCGCTCGAGTGACGACGACGGCGATGGTCTGCGGATGGCAGTCGCGGTCGACGAAGAAGGACGACCGATGCGTCTTGTCGGCTCGGCGCAGCATGGTCATGGCCTCGGCGGCCGCGGTGGCCTCGTCGAGCAGCGACGCGTTCGCAAGCTCGCATCCGGTCAGCTCGGCGATCATGGTCTGGAAGACCGTCAGCATCTCGAGTCGGCCCTGGGAGATCTCCGGCTGGTAGGGGGTGTAGGCCGTGTACCACGCTGGATTCTCGATCATGTTCCGCAAGATGACCGGTGGCGTGATGCAGTCGTTCCAGCCCATGCCGATCAACGAGGTGAAGACCTGGTTGTCATCGGCGAAGGACCGAAGCGCTTCGAGCGCGTCGTGCTCGCTCAGGGCGGGAGGGAGATCCAGGAGGCGGCCGAGGTGGAGATCGGCGGGAACGGCTGCGTCGAGCAGGTCCGAGGCCGAGCCGTAGCCGAGCTCGGCGGCCATCTTGGCGCGGTCGTCGTCGGTGAGGCCGAGGTGACGGTCAGCGAAGGAGTTCATGAGGGGCTCCGAGAAGGGTGGGGGGCATCGGGGACTGGGTCGACGGGGACATGCAGATCAGGAGGGACGACGGCGGTAGTGGTGCGGCGAGAAGGGAAGGGGGGCGACCGTGATGGGAACCTGGCTGCCACGGACCTCCGCCAGCAGGGTCGTGTCGATGGCCCCGTGGGCAGAGACCACGTAGCCCATGGCCACTGGGCGTTCGACCGTCGGCCCGTAGCCGCCCGAGGTCACGATGCCCGCCGGTTCCCCGTCGGCGGTCCTCAAGACGGCGCCGTCTCGAACCGGTCGCCGGCCATGAGGGGCGAGGCCGACACGAATCCGCCGTGGGCCATGGGTCAGTTCGGCGAGCACTCGTTCGGCACCGACGAAATCGCCGGACTCGCGGCGGCGTTTGGGCATGGTCCACACCAGATCGGCTTCGACCGGCGATGTGGTCTCGTCGAGGTCATGGCCGTAGAGACACAACCCTGCTTCGAGGCGAAGCGTGTCTCGTGCCCCCAGGCCACAGGGCCTGACCTCGGGTTGTTCGAGCAGTCGCCGGGCGACATGTTCGACGGCATCGGCGGGCACTGCCAGCTCGAACCCGTCCTCGCCGGTGTATCCCGATCGGGAGATGAGCGCGCTGATTCCGTCGATCTCCAGCCGACCGATGTCGAGGAAGGCCAGTTCAGCGGCCGCCGGTTGCAGTCGCACCAATGCCTCCACCGCCCGAGGGCCTTGAAGCGCCAGCAGTGCCATGTCGGGACGTTCGATGACCTCGAGTGCGGGAAGCCCGGAACGAAGATGGGCCACGTCGACCGATCGGCGGCTCGCGTTGAGGACCAGCATGAGATGGTCGCCCAGGTTGGACACCATGAAGTCGTCGATGATCCCCCCGGTCTCATTGGTCAGGACGCCATAGCGCATGCGATCGGGCACGAGTGACGTGATGGCCGCAGGAGTCAAGCGCTCCAGGGCGGCCGCCGGCTCGGGCCCCCGCAATTCGACGACGCCCATGTGCGAAACGTCGAACAAACCGGCGGCGGTGCGACACCAGGTGTGCTCGGCTACGACACCGTCGAACTGGATGGGCAGTTCCCAGCCGGCGAAATCGACCAGACGGCCGCCGAGTTCCCGGTGGAGGTCGAACAGCGGTGTACGTTGCGGTGCGGGTGGCTCCGGCGCTGACTCGGGCGTTGGTGCAGGACTGGTCACAGGGCTCCTCGGGAACTCGGTTGCTCCTGCCCCCTCTGTCCGTTGCACCTGAGAGTTTCCGAGGCGCCGAGGCACCACTTACCCCTTCGGTGGTTGCGGAGACCCGCAACGCTCTCCAGAGCAGTCAAATCCACGCGGTACCGGTGCCTGAGAGATTCCGGGGCGGTTGCTCCTTCGGCGGACCAGCAAGCTGGTCACTCTCCCGCGTGGCCATAAGACCGATCCGACCACGTGGAAGTGGTCGGTTGTTCACCGTCAAGACGGTAGCTGCTCTCAGAGCAGCTTGCTGATCCGCTGGTCGATTGCCTTCGTGGGCCCTTCCTGTGCAGTGATCCGACTCAGCCAGGTCAGTGAGATCTCGTCGTTCATGACCGCTGCGGTGTCGGTGCCGGGTATCTGCGATCGCTCGGTGCCCCAGTCCATCTTCACCCGGAAGGTCCCCTCGTGACCCGGCTTTGGCTCGAGCACCGCAGTCGAGATACCTCGCGGCGGACCCGCCGCAACCTCGGTCCAATGGGCTCCCTTGATGTCGGCAAGGTCGACATTGGGGACGTTCAGGTTCAGGACACAGGCGTGACCCTCGGCATCGACTGCCCGGCCGGCGCCGATGTCCTCGATGAAGGCCTCGACGACGGTCGCAGCAATGGTCGCAGCGACGTCCCACTTCTGGTTGGTGAGGGTGTCCTCCCAGCCCTGACCCTCGACCCCGAAGCCCGACACGGCCTGACTCACGGCAATGCCGGGAATGTGGCCGTTGCGGCCGGTCAGGGCGGCTCCGATCGTGCCGGAGTGATAGACGGATCGTCCCACGTTCGAACCCGGATTGATCCCCGAGACGATGAGATCGGGTTGTGGGCCGAACGCGCCGAGACGGGAGAACATGATGCAGAGGCCCGGCGGGCCCGTCACCGCCCAGGCCGTGTCGATGCCCTCCATCTCCTTGAGGTGGACTTCGGGCTTCATGTCCCACACCGCGCCGATGGCCGCACCGGCACCGGAGTACTCCTGGTCGGGAGCGACCACGGTCACCTCGCCGAAGGGCTTCATGGCCTTGGCCAGGAGGTGGAGGCCGACCGAGTCGACGCCGTCGTCATTGGTCACGAGGATTCGCATGACCTGGACCCTATCCACTCAGGAGAGTTCGAACCGGATGCGCTTGTTGCCCTTGCCCTTGGATTCGGTCTTGCTGACGATGAAGCGGCCCACGTCCCGGGTGGAGGCGACGTGGGTGCCGCCATCGGCCTGTTTGTCGAGTCCGACGATGTCGACCACTCGAATCTCCGGCACGGATTCGGGAATGAGGTTCACTTTCGTCCGAATGAGGTCCACGTCCTCGAGCGCGGCATCCCGAGGGAGGAAGGTCACCTCGATCGGTCGAGCCCGGGCGATCTCGGCATTCACGAGTTGCTCGATGTGGGCGGCGAAGCCCTCGGGCAGCGGATCGAATTCGAAATCCATCCGGCCCTTGAGCGGTTCCATGTTCCCGCCGGTGACCGGCACGCGGTACTCGTTCCAGATCACGCCGCACAGGAGGTGCATTGCCGTGTGGGTGCGCATCAGCTGATACCGGCGGTCCCAATCGATCTCGCCCGACACCGGGTCGCCGACGGAGGGCAACGCGCCGTCGCCGCCGAGGCCGTGGCGGATGATGGCACCGTCCTTGTCGACACTGGTCACCGGTGCTTGGCCGGTCGCCCATCGCAACACCCCCGTGTCATGAGGCTGACCTCCGCCCGTGGGATAGAACGCAGTGCGATCGAGGACAACCTGGCGGGAAGGTGCGTCGAGGGTGATGATCGTCGCGTCGAACGTCCGCAGGGCTTGGTCGGTCAGGTAGAGATGCTCGGTCATGGGCGCAGCAGCGTGAGCGCGTTGGTGACGAGGGAGACGACCTGCTGGCTGTACAGGTCGGTGTCGACCGAATCGTCGCCCATGACCCCTTGGAGATACCGGTTGAGGACACCTTCGACGATGGCGGCGAGACGCCAGTACTGGAAGGCGCGGTAATAGTTGATGTCACCCACCTCGAAACCGGTCTTCTCCGAGTAGCGCTCGACGAGTTGATCGCGACCGGCAAAGCCCCCGATGGTCGTGGGGTACGCAGTTGCCCCGACCGGCAACGGCTCGCCGGGTTGGCCCCAGTTGTTGAGGATGTAGCCGACATCGGCGAGCACATCGCCCAGGGTGCAGAGCTCCCAGTCGAGCACGGCCTTCACCGTCCCCTGCTCGGTGTCGCTGAGCATGTTGCCCAGGCGGTAGTCGCCGTGCACGATGCCGGTGTAACGCTGTTCGGGCTTGGCCGCCACCAACAGGGCGTGGGCCTCGTCCATCTCCGGCAGTTCTCGGGTCTTCGCCTTCTCCCACTGGGTGACCCAACGCTTGAGCTGTCGGTCGAGGTAGGCCTCTTTGCGTCCCAGATCGCCCAGACCGATCGTGTCGGGATCGGCGGTGTGAAGGGCGGCCAGCACGTCGATGACCGAGTTGCTCAAGGTCATGCGTACCGCGGGATCGGGCAGACTGGTCGCGGCGATCTCGTCGTCGGAGACGACCACACCCTCGACGAAGTTCATGATGTAGAACGGTGCTCCGTTGACCGAGTCGTCCTGGCAGAGGCCCAGCGCTCGAGGCACCGGTACCGATGTCCTGCCGACGCCCGAGATGATCTTGAATTCGCGACCCATGTCGTGGGCCGAGGCCAAGATCGCGCCGAGGGGCGGACGTCGAAGCACCATGGCCGTGCCGTCGGATCCGGTCACCCTGTACGTCAGGTTCGAATGGCCTCCGGTGATGAACTCGAACTCGAAGGGGCCGACCGCACCATCGATGTGCTCGCTGAGCCACGCACCGACGCCCGCTGCGTTGATGCCACGCATGGGGCCGGAGTCGGAGTCGTTCGGGTCGATGTCGATGGAATCGGTCACGGGAGAGAAACTAGGCCCAGGGCGCTGACCCTGCGAACTTCTGACCCGGTTGGCCGAATACTCTGGTGGTCAGTGCCCCGAAACCTTCGATTGCTCTGTTTGTTGGCCACCGGGGCGTTGTTCCTCACCGCCTGTCCCTCCAACGACGAGGTGGGTTCCTCTTCGTCATCGACCGAAACCACCGTTCCCGGTCGGGAGGCGTTTCCCGGTGAGACGCCGACGTTGCCCGGAAGCCCTCCAGGTGCGGAGTCCCTGGCCGGGCTGCCCGGTCGGCTGGCGGTCACCGACGGACCACAGCTGTTGCTCTCCGATCCCTCGGGCGCGCGGACTGAAGTCATCGACGAGGCGGACTTCGTCGGCCAGCCGACCTGGGCACCCACCGGCGATGCACTCGCGTGGACTCGATCGGACGGCACGAGCGCCGACGTCCGACTGCGAGTCATCGAGACGACCGGGGACGTGACAGATGCCGAGCCGCCCGGGGCGAGCGATCCGCCCACCACCGAGGACCCGGCCGAGCCGCGACCGATGACGGACTCGATCGACCTGGGGACCCGCCCCGCGATCTACCTTCAGTGGAGCGTCGATGCCGCCCAGCTCGGCATCCTGCAAGCTGCGCCCGGAGGCATCGAGCTGTCGAGTTCGAGTGTTGCCCTGGGCGATCTGGTGTCCAGGGGTCTCGGAAGCTCGCTCTTCTTCTCCTGGGCGACGATCGGCGAGCGTCTCGCGCTCC
>JAHECQ010000488.1:0-649 GCA_024641625.1 Acidimicrobiales bacterium
CCGGTTCACCCCGGTGGTTGGTGCGGCGCCATCGATCCGCACCTTGGCCGCTCTGGAGCCGGTCGAACAGCGAACGGCTGACGCCCGCCGCGACTGCTCCGTTGATGACCCGGCTCAGCACCACTAGCCCCTCGGCAGGGGGTCTGGGGCCGGCCCGTCCGAACCGGGCCCGGTTCCGTAGTGGCCGACACCACCGGCGATCTGCTCGGCAAGCGCCGTGGCCGTGACTGTCACACCGGTCACGGTCTCGAGGCGGTCGACCGACGAAATCACCCCATCAGACCCCGATTGGCGCAGCACCCCGACAACGCCTGCCGGACGGGCGCTGCCCACCGGGGCTGCCAGAACGGTCCCCACGCCGACGTCGTCCATTGCCTTCATCACGGGGATGAGCGCACTGTCGGCATTGGCCACGACGCCCTCGGGACCGATGATGATGGCCGTGTCGCCCCGCTTCACCTCGTTCTCGTCGGCCGCGATGAACCCCTCGTTCTCGAACGCTCCCAAAGCGCCGATGGAGTCGAAGGAGGGTTGGCCCAACGGGCGACCTCCCGGGGTCAGCAGAGCATCGGCCAGCACCTGGCCGGCGAGGTCGTACGGGTCCTCGCCTTTGCGACCCGTGGCAAGATTCTCAGCCACTCGACCGAGG
>JAHECQ010000488.1:659-3255 GCA_024641625.1 Acidimicrobiales bacterium
AGGGTCGAACCAGGCCGGCTCGATGGTCACCCGCTCCCCCACCGACCCACCGGCCGCGGCCACCACCTCCTCGACCGCATCTACCTGGCTGCCTTCGGCGTCCGGGAGCACCAGGATCGTCACGACGTGAGACGTGAGCAGTCCATCGACCAGGACCGGCTGTGCGATGGTGGCGAACTCCTCGGATGCATCGATGTCGGACCTGAGGGCGGAGACCTCACTTTGAAGGTCGACCTTCTCCTGGGCCAGCTGCGCCGTCCGGTCCTCGAGGAATCCGCTGATGTCGTCTTTCAGCGGACCCGAGCCCAGAACGATCCCCACGGCAAGGGCCATGAAGATCGCCACGATCGAGACGATGTGGTATCGGAAGTCGATCACGATGAGGTCCGTTCGAATAGTCGGCGTGCGCCGATGGCGCCCGTCACCCGGTCACCCAGAACACCAGGTCGTTCCACCACGACCCGACCAGGTCGAAGAAGCTGCGACCAGCTGTGGTGGAGGCCATGGCAATAACCAGGGCGGCCAGTCCGGCCACCACCAGCAGCATGAGCTGTGGTGTTGAGATCCGAGAGCGGTAGAGACGACTGACACCCTTGGCATCGATCAGTTTCCCGCCTACCCGCAGGCGAGTCAGGAAGGTACTCGCCATGCCTGCCCGGCCTTTGTCGAGGAACTCGACCAGGGTGACATGGGAGCCGACCGCGACGATCAGGCTGGCCCCCTTGTCGTCGGCGAGGAGCATCGCAACGTCCTCGCTGGTACCGGTCGCTGGAAAGACGATCGGCTCGACACCCAGCGACTCGACGCGCTCGAGTCCGGGGGCCCGCCCGTCGCGATAGGCGTGCACGACCACCTCGGCCCCTGCACCCAGCGCCTCGTCGGAGACCGAGTCCATGTCACCAACGATCAGGTCGGGTCGGTAGCCCAGCTCGAGCAGTGCATCGGCGCCGCCGTCGACTCCGATCAACACCGGTCGGTGCTCGCGGATATATGGCCGCAGCGTCTGCAGATCTTCCTTGTAGTGGTACCCACGCACGACGATCAGGACGTGTCGGCCATCGATCTCGGTGTGGATGTCAGGGACGCCGATTCCGTCGATCAGCAGGTCGCGCTCTTGGCGCAGGTACTCCATCGTGTTGCTCGCAAAGGCCTCCAGCTGAACAGCAAGCCCAGCCCTGGCCTCATCCATCGCCTTCTCCACCGAGGCCGCGTCGAGCAGCTCCCCCCGGGCAACCACGGCACCGTCATGCAGCAGCCGATGTCCGTCGAGCACCACCTGGTCACCGTCATCAAGTCGAGCAAACACCTCGGGGCCGACGGCATCGAGGACGGGGATTCCGGCTTCGACGAGGATCTCGGGCCCGAGGTTCGGATAGCGACCGCTGATGCTGGCCGCGACGTTGACGACTGCGGAGGGCTCGCACGCAACCAGCCCTTCGGCCGCGATCCGGTCGATGTCGAGGTGGTCGATCACCGCTACCTCGCCCGGTTTGAGCCGCTTGGTGAGGTCCTTGGTGCGCTTGTCGAGTCTGGCCGTACCGTGCGGCTCAGGCCCCTCGACCGGGGCCGATCGACGGAGCAGGGACAGTCGCATCCGGCCATCCTGCCAGAGCAAGGCCCTCTAGCCGGTCACTCTCGAGGTGTGGCCGGTCACTCACCGCTGAACGAGCAGCGCATCGACTCCGACCACAGGGCGCTGGTGGGACGAGCGGCTGACGATGGCGACCGTGCTCGAGCGCCCCAGACGGAGCTTGTGGGCCCAGACCACCCGCCCGGCGTGCCGTTTGGCCGAATACAGGTTCACGGTGTCCACGACCCGGCCGTTGAGCACCACGTCGGCCCGACCGCGAGTAGGCCCGGTTGTGGCCACCCAGGCAACGGAGCGCCCCTCGACCGTCGCGCTGGCCTTGGCGCCGGCCCGCCTGGTCTGCCACTCCGATCCGTCGAGAGCAGCGGAGTCAGTCTGCTTGCGCCACCGGTCTCGATAGGTCACCTCACTCCAGGGGACGGTTGACACGTACCCGTCGCGGACCGTCCGCGTGGTGCGACCGACACCGTCGTACAGCCAGATCCTCCAGGCCACAGACGACTCGGGCTCAACGGTGAAGTCGTACTGCTTCCTTCGCGGCCCCGTCGTGTAACAGCACTGCTCGTTGGGACCAATCCTCACGTACGCCAGCCCGGAGCCCACATCCGCACCGGACCAGGTGAACCGCATCGGATACCCGGTCTCGGTCGCCTGACCCCGTCTCAGCAGGAGCAACGGAAAGGAGGTGAATGTGGGTGAGGTCTTGTCGACGATGACCGCCAGGTCGTGCGAGGCGTGTCGCTGGTTTCCAGCGTCGTCGATGGCGGTGATCCCGACTAGATGGTTGCCCTCGGGTACGTCGACCCGCTTGGTGATGGTCGTGTAGGCGACCGCATCGCTCACCACGCGCACGACCTGCCCGTCGACGGACACCTCATAGATCACGGCCGAGGTCTCGTCCGTGGTCGCCTGCCACGAGATATAGATGTTGTTGTAGGGCGAGGCGACCGAGTACCCGGTCTGGTAGTCGCCGACATCGGGAACGATGTCGAACGCAGCCAGTGGTGT
>JAHECQ010000489.1 GCA_024641625.1 Acidimicrobiales bacterium
CCTCAACGACCTTCCGCTGTATTGGGATCCCCAGGCGTTGGCCGACGGGTATTTCTCGAACACCTTCGATCGTGACCGGCCCAGCCGCTTCGCGCTCATTCCTCGACACGGAAGCACCGACGACATCCGCTGGTTCGAAGCCGACCCGACCTTCGTGTTGCACTGGACCAACGCCTACGAGGACGGCGACGAGGTCGTGCTCGACGGATTCTTCCAACACAACCCGACTGATCGTGGCGTCGACCGGTTCCCCGGCGAGCTCAAGGGATTCGAGACACTCGACATGAACGTGCTCGACGCCCGCGCCCATCGCTGGCGGTTCGACCTGACCACGGGGGAGTGTCGTGAGGAGTCGATGAGCGACACGTGCTGTGAGTTCCCGATGATCAACGGAGGCCACGCGGGGAAGCGGCACCGCTACTCCTACAACGCCACCTGTGCGCACGGGCTCTTCGCGTTCGACGGACTGGTCAAACACGATCTCGAGACGGGCGATGAGGTGCGAGTGTCGATGGAACCGGGGGTGTTCGTGAGCGAGACGGTGATGGCGCCTCGCGTCGGCTCGACGGTCGAGGATGATGGCTATCTCATCACCTTCACCACCGACATGAACCGCGACCTTTCGGAATGCCTCGTGCTCGACGCTGCCGATCCTGCCGGCGAACCGGTCGCCCGAATCCGGCTCCCGGAACGGATCAGTAGCGGCACCCACTCGACGTGGGCGCCGCTGTCGGATCTCTGAGCGAGGTCGATCAGACGCCGGATCGGACCGGGAAATACGACGTGATCGCCTCGGCCATCCGCTGTCGGATCGGTGCGGCCGACAACATGACGTCGACCATCGGGATCGAGATGTGGGTGTGCCCACGGGCCGGAAGATGCTGCACCTCGACGCCGGCCTCGGACATGGCGGCGGCATAGGCCGCTCCCTCGTCACGCAGGGGATCGAACTCCGCCGTGATGACAGTGGCCGGTGGGAGGCCGGCGAGACTCGTCGCCAGCAGCGGGGCGGCTCGAGGATCGGTGCGATCGGCGAGGTCGATGTAGTGATCCCAGAACCATTCCATCAACGGCTTGGTCAGTCCGTAGCCCTCGGCGTTCTCGATGTACGAGCCGGTGTCGAGTCGGCTGTCGGTGACCGGCGTGAGCAGCAGTTGCCCATTGATGGTCGGACCGCCGTTGTCTCGGGCGTGCTGGGCGACGACGGCCGCCAGGTTCGCTCCGGCACTCCAGCCTGCCACCACGAGCTGGCCGGGGATGCCGCCGAGCGACTCGGCGTTGTCACCGACCCACGCAAGCGCAGCGATGGCATCGTCGGGTGCGGCCGGGAAGCGATGCTCGGGTGCGTGGCGATAGTCGGCCGAGATGATGAGGGCGCCGGAGCGGTCGCACAGGTCTCGGCACATGGGGTCGTCGGACTGCTCGCTGCCGAGCACCCAGCCGCCGCCGTGGAAGTAGAGCACGACAGGGTGCGGGCCGGGCGTCGCCGGCCGGTAGAGGCGGTAGGCCAGGTCGCCGTCGGCACCGGGATAGGTGCCATCGACGATCTCGCCCACATCGGGACCGGGCGGGCGCTGGGCGGCGGTTGCCTCGCCGAAGGCTCGGGCCTCGTCGGGTGACATGGACTCATAGGGCGGCAGGTCCATGGTCGCCATCAGGTCGATCAGGAAGGCGACGTCGGGCTGGAGGCGGCGGATGATGCCATCGGTCCGGGAGCGCTTGTTCGGCCCGGCAAGTTCGAACCCCATGTAGCCCTGGTCGACCACGTCGTTGCAGATCTGACGGTAGGTGTCGACGCCGCCGATGTAGGGCAGGAACGTGCGGGGTTTGCCGGGCACGTTGGCGCCCATGTACCAGGAGTTGGCCTGTGGGAAGAGCGTGATGTTCGCACAGTCGTTGACGTGGAGACCCCACCCTTCCTCGGCCTGGTTCGTCGGCTCGATCGTCTCGTAGCCGTCGGCTCGCATCTTGACGATCGTGTCGGTCACCCAGTCGACGTGCTGCTCGATCGACACCACCATGTTCGACAGCACCGACGGGCTGCCGGGACCGGTGATCATGAACAGGTTCGGGAACCCGACCGAGGTGAGTCCAAGGTAGGTCTTGGGTCCGGCCGACCATTTGTCGGCGAGCTTCAGGCCGTCGCGACCCTCGATGTCGACGGCGACGATGGCGCCGGTCATGGCATCGAAACCGGTGGCGAACACGACGGCGTCGAACTCGAAGGTGCAGTCGTCGGTCTCGATGCCGGTGGCGGTGATCGTGGTGATCGGATGCTTGCGCAGGTCGACCAACTCGACGGTGTCGAGATTGAAGGTCTCGTAGTAGTTGGTGTCGAGGCACAGCCGCTTGGTGGAGAAGGGGTAGTCGGTCGGGCACAGCGCCTCGGCCACCTCGGGATCCTCGACGATGGCGCGGATCTTGTTGCGAGCGAACTCCGAGATCGCCTCGTTCGAGGCCGGGTTGGTGAGGAGATCGTTGAAGATGCCGGAGATCCCGAGCTCGCCGGCCTCCCATGCCGCTTCGAAGGATGCGTTGCGCTCCTCTTCGCTGACCTGCATCGCGCCGATCTCGACCGGCTCCTGGGTCCAGCCACCGCGGCTCCAGCGCTGCGCTTCGCGGTAGGCGTCGCGGTCGGCCTCGAGCGCAGCCTTCTTCTCTGCCTTGACCGGACCGTTGTGCGCCGGAATCGAGAAGTTGGGGGTTCGTTGGAAGATGGTGAGCTGGTCGGCTTGGGCGGCGATGATCGGGATCGACTGGATGCCCGACGAGCCGGTGCCGATCACCGCGACGCGCTTGCCGGTGAAGTCGACCCCCTCGTGCGGCCAGCGATTGGTGAAGTAGACCTCACCCGCGAAGTCCTTGGCCCCCTCGATGTCGGGCTCCTTCGGCAGCGATAGGCAGCCGGTGGCCATGACGTAGTGCTGGCAGCTGATCTCGTCGCCCTTGTCGGTCGTGATGATCCAGCGCTCGGCATCGGCGTCCCAGCGGGCGCCGTCGACCCGTGTCTCGAACTCGATGTCGGTGCGCAGATCGTGCTTGTCGGCGACGAACTGCAGGTAGCGGAGGATCTCGGGCTGGGTCGCGTAGCGCTCCGACCAGGTCCACTCGGTCTCGAGGTCGGGGTCGAAGCTGTAGGAATAGTCGATGCTCTGGATGTCGCAGCGTGCGCCGGGATAGCGGTTCCAGTACCAGGTGCCACCGACGTCATCGCCCGTCTCCAGGCAGCGGGCCGAGAAGCCCTCCTTGCGCAA
>JAHECQ010000490.1 GCA_024641625.1 Acidimicrobiales bacterium
GCTCACCAGCCCATGATCGGCCTCGAGCAGGTCACGTTCGGCTACCACCGGGACGAAACCATCCTTGATTCGGTTAGCTGGGACTTCGCACCGGGAACGATGACCGCCATGACGGGGCCGTCGGGACGGGGCAAATCAACCCTGCTGTATTTGATCGGACTGCTCCTGACCCCGTGGAGTGGAACGGTCCGGGTCGATGGCGATGACGTTGCGGCCCGGTCGGATGCTCGACGGTCCGCGGTGCGGGCCAGCCGGATGGGGTTCGTGTTCCAGGACGCCGCATTGGACCCGGCCCGCTCGGTCCTCGACAACATCATCGAATCGTCGTTGTATAACGGGTTGGGTCGCCGAGAAGCGATCGAACGGGCCAACCGGCTGATGGACCGTTTTGATGTCGGGTTGCGGGCCGATCACAAACCGGGCGAAGTGTCCGGCGGCCAAGCCCAACGCATCGCTTTGTGTCGGGCGTTGCTGAGTCAACCCGACTTCGTGCTCGCTGACGAACCGACCGGCAACCTCGACGTGCGCACCGCCCAGGTTGTCATCGACGCCCTCACCGACCTGGCTCACGACGAACACAAAACGGTGATCGTCGCCACCCACGACCCCGTCATGGTCGCTGCCTGCGACCGGACCCTCGAACTATGACACCGAACATCGGGACCCCGCCGTGAGACTGGCAGGTGAGGCGGTACGGTCGGCCGGGGCCCAGCCGGTCAGTTCGGTCGTCACCGGACTGATCGTGGCCGGGGTATGCGCGGCGATCCTGTCGACCACCGGCCAAACCGTCCAAGCCGAACAACAAGTCCTGTCGCGCATCGACGCGGCAGGCACCCGATCGATCGTCATTTCCGATACGCAAGGCTCCGCTGGCATGACCGCCGACGCCATCGAACGAATCGGCCGCCTCTCAGGGGTTGAGTGGGTCATCGGCCTGGGCCCGGCCACCGACGTACGCGCCGCCGGCAACCCGGGCGGGAACCCGGCGGCCATCCGGATAGTCCACGGTGCCCTACCCGCCCAAGTCACCACCACCGGCCTCCCCATCGAACCCGGCAAAGCTCTGGTCGGTCCCGACGCCCAAACCACCCTCGGACTCGAACTACCCATCGGGGGTGCCACCTCTGAGGATGGCGGTGTGGCCATCGTCGGATCATTTCGGGCCGATGACCCCCTCGACTTCTTGAACCGCAGCCTCATCACCGGACCCGGACCCGACGACACCAACCTGCGCAGCATCCACATCCTCGTCGCCACCCCCGACCAAGTCGCCCAAGTCACCGACGCCGCTGTCGGCCTCATCGCCGCCCAAGATCCCACCTCGGTCGGGGTCGAAACATCCGAAACCCTCGCCCAAATACGGGCCGCCGTCCAAGGAGAACTCGGCCGATACGGACGCCAACTCATCACCCTGGTCCTCGCTGCCGGACTGATCCTCACCGGCCTCAACGTTTACGGAACTGTCACCAACCGACGCCGAGACTTCGGACGCCGACGCGCCCTCGGTGCATCCCGATCCACCATCGTCACCCTCATCGCCACCCAGACCGCCCTCGTCGCCGCCACCGGAGCCATCATCGGATCGGCCGTAACCGCTGCCATAGTGCAACGCCTCACCAGCAACCCACCCGACCTGCGCTTCACCTCAGCCATCATCATCCTCGCCACCATCATCGCCACCCTCGCCGCCATCCCCCCCGCCCTCGTCGCCGCATACCGCGACCCCGTCCGCGTTCTCCGGGTTCCGTGAGGGCTTTATCCGGCTCAACATCCGGCCGTCGGTCAGTCGGTTTGGTAGTGAGGTGGGTGATACTCGATGCCTGCTCGTCTCACCTCAAAGACGCCGGTCCGGTGACGCTGTATCTGTGTGACCAGTTCCGCTATGTACAGCTCGAGTAGATGGATGGGGCTGCCTCGGTTCGGGACCGACCACGCCCGTCAGCACCTCACCCGACCCTTCCACTTGGAACGGAATCCCCGCAACGATCACCCTGCGCCCGCGCTCTGCCATGCCATTCAACCTACGCCGTGGTCCGGCGACTGAGCACGTTCACACCCGGCCATATCCGGCAATCAGGGTCACATCCGCCGTTATCTGGAACACAGGGACTCGACTAGCGCATAATCGCGCGGCATCGAGGCTCCGCGGCCTACGCAATACCGTCCTCGATCCGGCATTATCCCGGACACATCCATAACTCATTGGTGTTGCAGATCAATTGCCATGACACCGCTTGTACTTGTAACCAGAGCCACACGGGCAGGGATCATTCCGACCGACACCCGATTTGCCCGGTAGCTCAAGCGGTCTGGTTCGGGCCCGGCGGAGACGCTCCGATGCGTTCAGCGACTGCTCTCGTTCGTCCAGATGGCGTTCCCGAATCTCGAGAGCCTCAGACCTGGCAACCAGCCGGCGCTCCAGCTCCGCTGCGAATTTCGTTCCGTGAGGCTCGTCCTTGCTGACGAGGGTGCCGAGTTCCTGGTCGACTAGACCGGCGATACCCTCCCCCATCGTCAACCCGATCGCCTGGCAGTAGCGACGCCACGTCGACCAAACCGCATCCGACAGCGGAACCTTTACCGTTTGAGTCGCCACGGTGTGTCCAAGCTCGGCGAAGACCTTTCGATCGATCTTCGCCAGGCTCCCTCGGTCCAACGCCATTACCTCACCTCTCCGGTAAACCAGTTGACCGGCCGCAACTTGTTGCACGTGCGTGTGGTGTTGTGGGGGTTCTGTGCGCGATCGCGACGCGGAGGCTGGCGTCATCTTCGTTTCTGGGACTGAGGCTGTTGTGGATGGCTGTCGTGGCTTTCAGTTGGGACTACTCTGGGGCTTCTCGATGGTGGGGTTGCCTGTGCATCTTGGTGTCCGCAGGGCGCGGAGAATGCTCCTGTGTCTGAGTCCTGGTCGGCCAAGGGAAAGACGGAAGTCCAATCCTGGGTCGCAAACCGCCAGCTGAATCGCCGAACCCGCCTTCGATGGCGGGATCTCCACTGCGGGTGAGCGCTGAGTGCTCCATATGCACGAACTAGACACGCCAACCCTTTCGACAGAGTTTCGAGAACCCTTTCAACAGAGTTTCCGTAACCCTTTCAAGAACCCCTCGACCCCCACCACCAGACGCCGCCGGGGCTCGGATTCGAATATTTCCAAAAAAGGGTCGCTGACCAGGCGAAACAGTCGAAAAGGCAACCAAATGACAGGGTAAATGACACTCAAATAGAACTCTGATAACACTCTGCTGAGAGGGT
>JAHECQ010000073.1 GCA_024641625.1 Acidimicrobiales bacterium
TGGCATTGCCCGATGCGTCGTTCTCCACGGCGATGAGGCACGGCACGCCGCCGCCTTCCACGTAGGTCCGGCGCACGAGGTGGCCAGGGCCCTTGGGCGCGACCATGCACACATCGACATTGGCCGGCGGGGTGATGAGGCCGAAGCGGATGTTGAAGCCGTGAGCAAAGAACAGCGCATCGCCTTCGTCGAGGTTGGGGGCGACCTCGGCCTCGTAGATGGCACCCATCTCGGTGTCGGGCATGAGCATCATGACGAGGTCGGCCTCGGCCACTGCATCGGCGATGGAGAGCACCCGGAGTCCGGCCTCCTCGGCCTTCGCCTTGGACGATGAGCCCTCGCGTAGCCCGATGCGGACATCGATGCCGGACTCCTTCAGGTTCAGCGCATGGGCATGGCCCTGCGACCCATAGCCCAGCACTGCGACCTTGCGGTCGGCAATGAGTGAACGATCGGCATCGGCTTCGTAATAGATGTTGGCCACGGGTATCTCCTGTTGAATCGAACGGGGGAACGCTAGCGAGTTCGCAGCGGGCAGTAAACGCCGACGGGTGCGATCAGCAATCGATGGCCGTGACGCGGGGCGCCAGCCGACCGATCTTGGGCAGGGCAATGCGACCGGACCGCTGCACCTCGACGATGCCATAGTCGACCAACAGTGCTTCGAAATCGTCGATTTTGCCGGGGCTTCCGTCGAGGCTGACCGTCATCTGTTCGGGCGACACGGCGAGAATCTTGCCCTCGAAGATGTTGACCAACTCGACGACCTGGCTGCGAATGGCCTTGGGGGCGGTGACGGTGGCGATGATGAGTTCGCGCTCCACCGACTCCGACGGGGCCAGCTCGACGATCTCCACCACGTTGATCAGCTTGAACAGCTGCTTGACGATCTGTTCCAACGGTGCCGATTCCACATCGACGACGATCGTGATGCGACTGAAGCGTTCGTCGCTGGTGGGTGCAACCGCCAACGACACGATGTTGTAGCCACGACGGGCGAACAGGTCCGCCACGCGAGCCAGCACACCGGCACGGTTCTCCACCAGGACCGCAAGCGTGTGGTGAGCGAGGTCTCCGGGACGGCTCATCGTTGGTCACCATTCGTGCCGGCAGCCCGCTCGGCCGCCAGGGCGGTCTGTTGGGATGGGTCGACGAGCACGTCGTCGTTGGAACCTCCGGCCGGAACCATCGGATACACGTTCTCCTCGGAATGGCAACGGAACTCGATCACCACGGGACGATCGTTGATGGCATTGGCCTTGGCGATGACTGCCTCCACCTCGTCGGAGTCCTCGACTCGGAAGGCCACGCATCCCATCGACTCGGCCCACTTCACGTAGTCGGGCATGTCGTGGCTCAGGTACACCTCGGAGTAGCGATTGTCATAGAACATCTCCTGCCACTGGCGGACCATGCCGAGGTAGGCGTTGTTGAGCAGGGCGATCTTCACCGGGATCTTGTTGACCGATGCGGTGACCAGTTCCTGTCCGGTCATCTGGAAGCATCCATCACCGTCGACCGCCCACACCATTCGCTCCGGGAACGCGGCCTTGGCCCCGATCGCGGCCGGGATCGAGAACCCCATCGTGCCGAGGCCGCCGGAATTGATCCAGGTATAGGGATGATCGAAGCGCCAGTACTGGCTGGTGAACATCTGATGCTGGCCGACACCCGACGCGACGATGGTGTCGGGCGGCGACAGATCACGGAGTTTCTCGAGCACGAATTGCGGCTTGAGGAGCTCGCCGGGGGCCGAGGGCTGATACGTCAGGGGATAGTTCTCCTGCCAACCCGAGAGCTGTTGGCGCCACGCGCTGTGGTCGGCGAAGGATGCAGCGCCACCCTTGGCCTCGATGACCTCGACCATCTTCTCCATGACGATTCGGCAGTCGCCCACGATCGGCACGTCGGGACGTCGAACCTTGCCGTGTTCGGCCGGATCGATGTCGACGTGGATGACCTTGGCATCGGGGGCGAACGCGCCGACCTTGCCGGTGACCCGGTCATCGAAGCGGCTGCCCATGGCGATGAGCAGATCTGACTTCTGGATGGCGGTGATGGCGGTGTAGTTCCCGTGCATACCGGGCATGCCGAGACACAGTTCATGGCTGTCGGGGAACGCTCCACGGGCCATCAAGGTCGTGACCACCGGGATCCCGCCGATCTCGGCCAGGCGACGGAGAATGTCGGCCCCACGCGATTTGAGCACACCCCCGCCGACGTAGAGCACGGGCCGTTCGGCGGCGAACAGCAACTCCACCGCCGCGGCCACCGAGGCTTCGTCGAGGGGCGTGTCGGGGCGGTAGCCCGGCAGGTCGACCGAATCGGGGTACTCGAACTCGAAGTAGGCATCGGGGTTGGATGCATCGACGATGTTCTTCGGGATGTCGACCAGCACCGGTCCGGGGCGACCGGTCGTGGCGATGTAGAACGCTTCCTTGATGGCTCTGGGAATGTCCTCGGCCCGGGTCACCAGGATGTTGTGCTTGGTGATCGAGCGGGTGATGCCGGTGGTGTCGACCTCCTGGAATGCGTCGGTTCCGATCGCTGCCAGCCCGACCTGACCGGTGATGCACACCATGGGCACCGAGTCGAGAAAGGCGTCGGCCAACGGGGTGACCGCGTTGGTGGCCGCAGGACCGCTGGTGACCATGAACACGCCAGGGCGGCCGGTGGCATGGGCGTACCCCTCGGCCATGTGCCCGGCGCCTTGTTCGTGGCGAGCGAGCACGTGACGGATCTTGGAGTCGAGGACAGGGTCGTAGACCGGAAGGATGGCGCCGCCGGGATAGCCGAAGATGATCTCCGTGCCTTCCAACTCCAGGCTCTTGATGAGGGCTTGCCCCCCGTTCAATCTCATGACCTATCTCCTATCCAGAAAAGCAGAAAAGCCTCCCCGACCGGGAAGGCTTCGAGCGCACACCGATATGTCGCAGCGTGCGCTACGTGAGTACTACGAGAATGGCGCCGCGGGCTGTGGCAAGTGAACGCACTCGATCAGTCAACCACCGCCGGTGCACAATGGCAACCAATTTCGTGCCCTCGATAGGTCCACATCCCCTCGATAGGTTCATCCCATGGCCACCGATCATGACCTGCAGCCGTTCTCGGCCGACGGGTACGCGGCGTTGAGTTTCGATTGCTACGGCACGCTGATCGATTGGGAGACCGGCATCTTCGAAGCTCTTCGGCCCTGGCTGACCCGAACCTCGGCGGGCCGATCCGATAGAGAGGCCGTCGTGGCCGCCTTCGGGCGCCACGAGACGCTGGTCGAGACCGAACACCCCACCTGGCTCTATCCCGACGTCCTGGCCGAGACCATGCAACGCATCGGCCGGGATCTCCGAGCACCCGTCACCGACGTCGAGGCCCACGCCTTCGGACGCTCGGTCGGAACCTGGCCGGCGTTCGCCGACTCCCCAGCAGCCCTGGCCGCACTGGGGCAACGATTCAAGTTGATCATCCTGTCGAACGTCGACCGCGTCTCGTTCCGTCAATCCAACGACCGACTCGGGACCGAGTTCGACCTGGTCATCACGGCCGAAGACGTCGGGGCCTACAAGCCCGATCCCCGGAACTTCGAGATGCTCGAGGCCGAACTGGCCACCCTCGGACTCGAACGACACCAGCTCCTCCACGTCGCCGAGAGTCTCCACCACGACCACATTCCCGCCAAGAGCCTCGGCTTGGCCACCGCCTGGATCCACCGACGTCACGACAAGGAAGGCTTCGGTGCCACCGCACAGCCGCAGCAGACGGTGAGGCCCGACGCCCGTTTCACCTCGATGGCCGACTTCGCCCGAGCGGCCACGGCATGACGCCTGCCCGGCAACGGGCAACCGGCTGGCACGCGTGGGCGACCACCCATACGCTCGACCCTCGGACGACCCAGCACCAACCCAGGGAGATGTCATGACGAGCATGGTTCCGAAGTCAGTGACGATCACCGACGACACGATGCGGGAGGGCCTGCAGATCGAGAGCCCCGACATTTCGGTGTCGGAGAAGTTGCGTCTGCTCGACGCCCTGGGGGAGACCGGGGCCAAGGTCATCAGCATCGGCTCGTTCGCTCATCCCAAGTGGACCCCGGCAATGGCTTGCATCGAGGAGATCGCCGAACGATTCGTCCCCAAGCCGGGGGTCACCTACACCGCAGCCGTCTTCAATCAGAAGGGTTTCGAACGAGCCGACCGCTTCTTTCCCAAGATCGACGTCCGCCGCCGTCGCCACGGGCTGCACGTCGAGGTGTGCGACTCGTTCGCCCGTCGGAACTACAACCGCAGTCAAGCCCAACAGATCGCCGGAATGGACGGCATCGTCGCCGCAGCCGCCGCCGAGGGAGTGACCAGCGGCACGATCACCATCGGCAGTCCATTCGGGTCGAACTTCGAGGGGCCCTTCACCCTCGAGAAGCGGCTCGAGTTCGTCGGCCTCATGGTCGACAAATGGCACGCCCAGGGCATCGACGTCGGCCGCATCTCCTTCTCCGACGCCATGGGCTGGAACGCGCCGCACACCGTGCGCGAGACGTTGGTTGCCATCCGCGACACGTGGCCCGAGATCGAGACCTACCACATGCACCTGCACAACTCCCGGGGCTCCACCATCGCCAGCTACTACGAGGCACTGCAGCTCGGCGTCACCGAGTTCGACACCTCGATCGGTGGGATGGGGGGCTGTCCGTACTGTGGCAACGGTCGCGCTGCGGGGCATGTGCCCACCGAGGATTTCGTCGATCTGTGCCACGAGATGGACATCGCGACGGGTTACGACCTCGACAAGCTCATCCAGGCCGCCTGGATCGCCGAGGAAGTGGTGGGCCATCCGCTCTGGGGTCACGTGTCCAAGGCCGGCCCCCGCCCCCGGGGCCAGGCCCTGTATCCCATCGACATGCCCTTCGTCGAGACTCTCGAGGAGGCCTCGCACTTCCAGCGCGGGCCATCGGTCTACCAGGGTCAGCTCTCGCCCTGGGAGTCGACCAGCGCGCTCAACGCCGGCTGAGGCGCTACGGCCGAGACCAGCACCGGCCGCGCCCACAACCGGGCGTCCGGCGACGACTCGGCGAGCTACTGTCTGACCATGCCTGAGCCCGTTCCCACCGGACCCATCCGTTCGCCCGAACTCCTCGATGTCCACCCCAGCGTGTTCGTGCACGACAGTGCCATCCTCTATGGCAAGGTCGGCATCGGCGCCGGCAGCTCCGTCTGGCCGGGGGCGGTCACTCGGGCCGAGAACGACTTCATTCGAGTCGGCCGAATGACCAACATCCAGGACCACGTCATGATCCACGTCGGGACGAGCGATCCCTCGATCATCGGCGACTTCTGCTCGATCACCCACCGGGTGGTGGTCCATGGAGCCAGGATCGGCGATCACTGCCTCATCGGGATCGGTGCGGTGCTGATGGACGGATGCGAGATCGGTGCCGGATCGATCGTTGCCGGGGGCGCCTTCGTTCCCGAAGGCAAGGTGTTCCCGCCCAACTCCATCGTCATGGGCATGCCGGCCAAGGTCGTCGCCGAGCGCGACAACGCCGAGGCCAACCGTCTCAACGCCTGGATGTACTGGCGCAACGCCCAGGCCTACTCGATCGGCGACCATCGGGTTTGGACCGGACCCGAGCACGACGCCTTTCTGGAGGACATCGGTCAGAAGATCGCGGGGGGTGTCGACATCGCATGGTCGCACGAGCTGAACGGTGGTGACTAGCGTCGACTCCATGACCGACTTCAGCACCTGGCACGCCATCCACGATCTCTCGCTGCGATACGCCGAGGGCATCGACCGCCGAGACTGGGCGCTCTATCGAGACTGCTTCGCGCCGCAGATTCGCGTCGATTTCTCGACCTTCACCCACGTACCGGCGCCAGTCGAGCCGGTCCCGGCCGAGGACTGGGTGGCGGCCGTGCGTGGCACCATCGACGGCTTCGACGCGACCCAGCACCTGATCGGCAATCATCGCATCACGATCGAGTCGCCGACGTCGGCCCACTACACCGCGTACATCCAGGCCCAACACTGGCTCAGCACCGACGAGTGGTACCTGGTTGGCGGCTGGTACGACAACCGCGCCGAGGTCATCGATGGTGAATGGCGCCTCACGACGTTGGTCCTGAACCAGACCTGGGATGCCGGCGACCGTGGCCTGCTCCGGGTGGCGTCGAAGCGGGCCCGCGACCAACCCGACAACCCCGTCCAGGGTTGAACTCCCCGACGTCGGGCGTCGATCAGTCGATGCGGGCGGTGGCGTTGCCGGTGAGGACCGTCGCCCCGTCCTGGTTCACCGTGGTCACGGTGAGGTCGGCCAGCTTCTGGCCGTCCTCCTCGCGGATCTCGGCAATCTCGCAGGTGCCGGTGAGCGTGTCGCCCGGCCACACCTGATTGACGAATCGAACGCCGTACTTGGTGAGGCGGCCATCACCGACGAAATCGGTGAGCAGCTTGCCCGTCATACCCATGGTGAGCATGCCGTGGGCGAACACCGTCGGGTAACCGGCCACCTCGGTGACGAACTTCTCGTCGGTGTGCACCGGGTTGTAATCACCGGAGGCCCCGGCGTACTGGACGATCTGCGTCCGCTTGAGGTCCTCGACCAGCACCTGGCTGTGGGTGTCGCCGACCTTGATGTCACTTGACTTGAGTGCCATGTCTTGTTCTCCGGATTCTCGTTCGTTTCGGCTGCTGGGCGAGGAGCCTCAGCTGCCGATGACCTTCTCGGTGACGACGCCGACGCCGCGGGCGGTGATCACCAGTTCGCCGTTCTGATCGCGATACTCGGTGATGGTCTCGCTGAACTTCAGCTTCCCGGCCCGCTTCGACTCCTTCTCCCAGCTCTTGCCGGGGAAGGTCTTGGCCGACAGAACATCGCCGGGCTTGAGGTGGCGGTGGTACTCGAAGTGCTGCTCGGCGTGGAGACCACCGGCAGCCGAGCCGGAACTCCCGCCTTCCTTCTTCTCGCGCTTGATGCCGGTTCCCTCCTTGCCGGAGCCGAACCAGGGCTGACCGATCTTGGGGCGAAGGAAGTAGTCGGGATCGAACTGGGCGCTGGCCTGGGCGAAGGTGGGCGGAGCGACGATGGTGCCCGGCTCGGTCCCCGCGGCGTAGTCAGCGTCGTAGTAGATCTCGTTGCCATCGCCGATGGCACGGGCAAACATCATGATGTGGCTCGCTTCCACAGCGAACTTGTCGATGGCCATGCAGGCCCCCTTTGCTTACGCGGCTTCTTTCGTCGATCGTTCTAGCCGATCGGATCGGGATCGGGCGACTCGACGGCGGTTTCGTGTCCCTGTACGGGATGCAGGTCCTGCGCCGAACTCAGCGCCGTCCGCGCACCAACACCCCTGGACGAGCACCCGTGGGCTGCCCGTCGCGCCAAGTGACCTCGCCCGAGACGACCGTCGCCCGATAGCCGTGCACTCCTTGCAGCAGCCGAGGAGCACCGGTGGGAAGGTCGTACACCATCCGTGGCGACTCGAGGCGAAGCGCCTGGTAATCGATGACGTTCAGGTCACCCTTCTTGCCGACCTCCAACGTGCCACGGTCGCCCAGACCGTAGATCGCCGCGGTGTCGTGCGTCTGGAGCTTCACCGCCTCCTCGACCGAAAGTCGGGGTCCTCGCGCTCGATCGCGGGTCCAGTGGGTGAGCAGATAGGTGGGCGTCGATGCATCGCAGATGAGCCGACAGTGCGCTCCCCCATCACTCAGACTCAGGAACGCCCCGTGATGGTGCAGGCGCTCGAAGGTGGGGTTGTGTGAGCGCTGGGAGTAGTCGGTCAGCGGGAAGAAGATGAGTCCGTGCCCGCCGTTCGAACACAGCACGTCGTAACAGAATTCAGAGGGGTCCTGGCCGGCGGCGGCGGCCAAGGACTCGATGCAGTGGGCCTCGTCGGGCTCGTAGTCGGGCGTCTCGCCCAGTGGGTACATCTTGTGGAAGCCGTGGGCGACGTCGTAGTTGAACCGACCGGTGAACTCGGTGGACTCCGACAAGATGGCTGCCTTCACCTCGGGCTTGCGCAACTCGGTCAGTCGGTCTTCGATCGGGAGATCGGCCAGCGCCTGGTACGTGGGATGCATCTTGAAGGGATGCAACGAGGTTTCCCACCCGAAGAGAAGGCCGCCCGGCCGGCCGGCGACCTGAGCGAGCACCCGGCCGGGACCATCGATGGGCGCCGAGCTCAAGTCGAGCAATTCCCGCCATTGCTCGGGATCGCGATCAGCCTGGGTGAGCGCATAGGTGACCGTGAGCCCGTAGTCGCCGGCCAGGGTCCGCATCCAGTCGATGTCCTGACCGAAGTCGCCCTCGAGTCCTCCGAGACCGATGTCGGAAGCCACCTCCACCACGCCACCGCCGGCGGTTGCCACCGCTCGGCCGAGCGCAATCATCTCCTCGGCCCCGGCGAACGTGCCGGGAACCGGCTCGCCGTCGAGTGCGAGATGCAGCTTGGTTCGCGACGAGGAGAAGCCGAGCGCGCCGGCCCTGACCCCCTCCTCGACGATGGCCGCCATCTGTTCCAGATCCTCGGCGGTGGCCGGCTGGTTGCGTGCACCTCGCTCACCCATCACATAGGCCCGCACCGAACCGTGCGGCACCTGGGCCGCAATGTCCATCACCCGGGGCATCCGGCCCAAGGCGTCGAGGTACTCGGGGAACGTCTCCCACTGCCAGTCGATGCCCTCGGCCAGGGCCGATCCGGGAATGTCCTCGACTCCTTCCATGAGCTGGATCAGCCAATCGCGTTGATCGGCACGCGCCGGAGCGAACCCGACGCCGCAGTTGCCGAAGACGGTGGTGGTGACCCCATGCCATGACGACGGAGAGAGCTCAGGGTCCCAGGTGGCCTGCCCGTCGTAGTGGGTGTGCACGTCGACCCAACCAGGGGTCACGAGGTGGCCTTCGGCGTCGATCTCCTCCCGGCCAGGCCCCACGTTGTCACCGATCTCTGCGATCAGGCCCGAATCGTCGATGGCGATGTCCGCCCGCCTGGCGGGTGCTCCGGTCCCGTCGACCAGGTTGGCGTTGCGAACCACGAACTTGTGCATCTTCTCCTCCTTGGACTTCCACTCCTTGGACTTCTCCACCTTGGACTTCCACTCCTTGGACGATCCGCATCCAGTGACACGGCTCGTCGGCCTCCGAGGCCGGCGATCATCGGCTCGGGGTCCATCCGAGGGGTCAGGAGCGGAGGGTGGCGCCGGCAAGGACGCCGGTGTGTTCGCCATGATCCATGAACACCTGACCGTTGACAACGGTGTAGTCATAGCCGCTCGAGCGCTGGATGTACCGACCCGCGCCGTTGGGGAAGTCGTAGACGTACTCGGGCTGCGGCAGCCGGAGGTTGTCGAAGTCGATGACGTTGACGTCGGCGAAACGACCTGGCTCCAGTCGACCGCGATCGACCACGCCGAACAGGTCGGCGGTGTCGGAGGTGAGACGCCGGATGGCCTCCTCCAACTGCCAGCGCTGCTTCTCCCGGACCCAGTAGCTGAGGAAGAAGGTGGGCTGGCTGGAGTCCATGATCTGGCCGACGTGGGCTCCCGCATCGGCCAGGCCGAGGGTGATGACGGGGTCGTCGAGCATTTCCTGGACGGCATCGAAGCTCTGATTGAGAATCGGGTAGTTGAGGTTGACCGAACGGCCCGCCTCGAGACAGGCGTCCATGTAGGCCTCGGCCGGCGTCACCCCTCGGCGGGCGGCGATTGCGGCCAGGTTGTCCTCGGCTGCACAGTCGTAGCGGGCGTCGCCCTCGGGAAGAATCCACATCCGATCGGCGTCGGCCGCCATGTCGCACTGGGCCAACGCAGCACGGCGTTCGGGTGAGCGAAGCGCCTCGAGACGGGCCTCGGGGGCGACGTTCATCAGCTCCTTCCACGCGGCCGAGCGGAACGGCACCCGGTTGTTGAGGGTGTAGATCACGCCGATACCCCGGCAGGTCGTCTGCGGACGGACCCGCGCTCCCGTGGCGTTCTCCTCCTTGGCGAAGCCGACCACTCGTTGGTACAGCTCGGGGCGGGCGTTGGAGTGGACCAACCCGAAGCTCACCGGCCGACCGCTGCGGCGCGAGACCTCACCCATCCAGGCAACCTCGGCCCTGGTCTTGGGCAGGTGCTCGTCGCGGTCGCGCTCGCCCAGGCGGGGAGCTGCTTCGAACACGCCCTTTCCGTGGCGGCCCAGGACGTCGCCGAAGGCCAGGAGCTCGGTGGGCTCGGCAAAGGTACCGGGCACCTGACGGCCATCGGGCACGACGTGGGCCAGGGTGCGCGAGGTGGAGAAGCCGAGGGCACCGGCACTCATGGCCTCGTCGACCAGTTCGACCATCTTGGCGATGTCGTCGGGTCCTGCGGTGTGGTCCATGCCCCGTGCGCCCATCGCCGCGAGGCGAACCGCCGAATGACCGACCATGCCACCCACGTTGATGCCCTTGGGAGTCCGGTCGATCCATTGGAGGTACTCCCCGTAGGTGGTCCAGTCCCAGGGCAGGCCTTCGAGGATGGCACGGCGAGGGATGTCCTCCACGCTCTCCATCATCTCGGCCAGGAAGTCGGCACCACCGGGGGCCACGGGCGCAAAGGTGACCCCGCAGTTGCCGAGCACGCCGCTGGTGATGCCGTGCCAGCAGCTCGACGACTGCACCGGATCCCACGCAATCTGGGCATCGAGATGGGTGTGGATGTCGACGAACCCTGGAGTGACCAGACGGCCCTCGGCATCGATCTCCCGCTTGGCGGTGCCGTCGATGGAAGGTTCGACGGCGGTGATGCGATCGCCGGTGATTGCGACGTCGGCCTGACGGGCCGGCGCACCGGTGCCATCGACAACCGTTCCATTGCGAATGATGATGTCAGGAGCCATGCCACAGTCTGGCCCACCGGGTCAGTCCCGTGCCAACGCAGGTGCCAGTACGCTCATCGACCGTGCGGCCGCGCGATCGATGCGTCGAGCGAAAGCCGACGACGAGCCAACCCAGAACAGGAGCGGGAACAGATGCCACAACAAGTTCGAGGCGTGATTGCCAAAGCCAAGGGCGAGCCGGTCAGCGTCGAGACCATCATCATCCCCGATCCCGGACCGGGAGAAGCCGTCGTGGCGATCCAGGCATGCGGTGTCTGCCACACCGACCTCCACTACCGCGAGGGCGGCATCAACGACGACTTCCCGTTCCTCCTGGGCCACGAGGCCGCAGGGATCGTGGAGTCGGTGGGCGACGGCGTCACCGAGGTGGCACCCGGCGACTACGTCATCCTCAACTGGCGTGCGGTTTGTGGCCAGTGCCGTTCGTGCAAGAAGGGCAAACCCCAGTACTGCTTCGCCACGCACAACGCCACTCAGAAGATGACCCTGCTCGACGGCACCGTGTTGTCACCGGCGCTCGGTATCGGCGCGTTCTGCGACAAGACGCTGGTCGCCGCAGGACAGTGCACCAAGGTGGACCCGGCCGCCAAGCCGGAGGTCGCCGGCCTCCTGGGCTGCGGCGTCATGGCCGGACTCGGCGCCGCCATGAACACCGGCGACGTCGGGCGGGGCGACACCGTGGCCGTGTTCGGCTGCGGCGGCGTGGGCAACGCAGCGCTGGAGGGTTCACGCCTGGCCGGGGCGAAGACCATCATTGCGGTCGACATCGACGACCGGAAACTCGAATGGGCCAAGGGCTTCGGGGCAACCCACACGGTCAACTCCTCCCGGGAGGACGCAGTCGAGCGCATCCGCGAACTGACCGACGGCAACGGGGTCGACGTGGCCATCGAGGCCATCGGTCTCCCCCAGACCTACGAGCAGGCGTTCTACGCCCGTGATCTCGCCGGCACAGTGGTGCTGGTCGGGGTGCCGAACCCGACCATGAAGATCGAACTGCCGTTCATCGAGATCTTCGGCCGGGGCGGCGCTCTCAAGTCGAGTTGGTACGGCGACTGCCTGCCCAGCCGTGACTTCCCGATGCTGATCGATCTCTACCTGCAAGGCCGTCTCAACCTCGAAGGCTTCGTCAGCGAGACCATCTCGCTCGATGCCGTCGAGGAGGCCTTCCACAAGATGGAAGGTGGCGGCGTCCTGCGCTCCGTCGTGGTGCTGTGACGATCACCCGGATGACGGTCGCCCCGTACCTCACCCGACAGGCGTCTCCGACGAGGGGCGTCACTCGGCGAGGAACGCGGCGATGCGGTCCTTTGGACGTCCGATGATCGCCTTGTCCCCCTTGACCACGACCG